>JAXDDP010000070.1:0-25651 GCA_034676785.1 Anaerolineae bacterium
ATCGGGGCACCGCCACTCCCCGCAACAAGCCCTAGACCATTCGCACGCCGGCCAGGCTGAGTTGCTCAGCGAAGTGACACGCTGAGTAGTGCTCGTTGCCCAGATCCTTGAGTGGTGGAGTCTCCTCTCGACACCGCTGCTCCGCATACCTACACCGTGGATGGAAGTAGCATCCCGGAGGCGGATTCGAAGGGTCAGCAACCTCACCCTCAAGCAGGATCCTTGTGCCCTTGTCGCGCGCGCGCGGGTTCGATACGGGCACCGATGACATCAGAGCTTCCGTGTACGGATGCTTGGGATCGATGTAGACGTCCAGTCCGGATGCCACCTCGACGATCTTACCCACATACATCACAACAACGCGGCTGCAGATGTGTCGGATCACGCTCAGATCGTGTGAGATGAACAGATACGTGAGGTCAAAGTCGTCCTGAAGCTCCTCAAGAAGGTTGAGAATCTGCGCCCGGATGGATACGTCCAGCCCCGAGACCGCCTCGTCGCAGACCACGAGCTTCGGATTCGTAACCAAGGAGCGAGCAATCCCGATACGCTGCCGCTCACCGCCGCTGAAAGCGTGAGGATACCGCTGGATGTACTCGGGACGCAACCCCACCCGCTGCAGCAAGTACTCAACACGGTCACGCATCTCGGAACCGCTGGCGAGGTTGTTGACCTTGAGTGCCTCGCTGATCACCTGGAATACGGTCATGCGGGGGTTGAGTGACGAGTACGGGTCCTGGAAGATCATCCGGATGTCCTTGCGGTAAGGCTGAATCTCCTTGCCCTCAAGGGCCGCCAAATCAGTCACGCCGCCATCAGAGTCGCGGTAGAGGATTTCCCCGCTTGTCGGCTCGTACGCACGGACAATACACCGCCCAACTGTCGTCTTTCCACAGCCGCTTTCGCCAACCAGGCCCAGTGTCTCGCCCTTCCGGATGTAGAAGTTGACGTCGTCCGCTGCTTTGGTATAGCCGACCACGCGCGAGAACAACCCCTGGGTGATGGGGAAGTACATCTTCAGGTGGTTCACCTCGAGGAGATGGTCATCGGACCGCATCGTGAGTTCCGGCGCTACCTGCTGGGTTGTCTGTGTCGCCACCATGTTCAGTTCCTCCCCACCCACTCAGGGTTGCCCGGACGGTCTTCCTGGGATTCATAGAGCAAACACCGCACTGAGTGGTCAGTGTCCAACTGCGTGACCGATGGCACAACGTGCCGACACACCTCCATAGCCTTGGGGCACCGGGGATTGAACGTGCACCCATCGGGTCGGCGGAAGGGATTCGGCACCATCCCTTTGATCGGATCGAGCTCCTCACGCCGCATCGCGATCTTCGGGATCGACCGCAGAAGCGACTGTGTGTAGGGATGCTTTGGATCGTTGAAGATCGTGTCGACCGGGGCTCGTTCGACCACTCTGCCCAGATACATCACGGCTACGTCATCTGCCAGCTCTGCCACGACACCAAGGTCGTGCGTGATAAAGAGCACCGCCATTCCATATTCGCGCTGCAGCCCCAAGATGAGGTCAATAATCTGGGCCTGGGTAGTCACATCAAGCGCCGTGGTCGGTTCGTCAGCGATGAGCATCGTTGGGTTACACGACAGTGCCATTGCGATCATGGCTCGTTGGCGCATACCACCACTCAACCGGAATGGGTACTCATCGACCAATCGGTCGGGCCGCGGGATACCCACCTGATCCAACAACTGGATCGTTCTCTCCCGAGCGATCTCCTTGGAATCGGGGGTGTGCAAGACGATGTTCTCGATGATCTGATTGCCCACGGTGTACATAGGACTCAGCGAGGTCATAGGCTCTTGGAAGATCATCGAGATCTCCCTCCCGCGGATCTGGCGGATCTCTGTACCCTTGGGATCCATCGCCGCGATGTCAATGATGTTCCCATTGCTGTCTGGATGGAACAGAATCTCGCCAGAGACAATGCGCCCGGGCCGCTGGACGATGCCCAGAAAGGCGCGACAGGCGACACTCTTGCCGCACCCACTCTCGCCCACCAGGCAGAGCGTCTTGCCACTCTCGATCGCCAGGTCCACGCCATCGACGGCCTTCACCACGCCCTCGTCGGTGAAGAAGTGCACCTTCAGGTCCCGCGCTTCCAGAAGCACTTTTTTATCTGCCATTGGACACCCTCTGTCAGTACGGGTCGGCTGCGTCACGCAGGCCGTCACCCAGGAAGTTAAGCGTCAGCACAATGATGAAGACCGCTCCCCCGGGTGCCAGCAGCCAGGGATAGCGCGCGATGACAGCGACCTTCTGCGTGTCCTGAAGCATCACCCCCCAGCTTACGACCGGAGGCCGTAGTCCGAGACCCAGAAAGCTCAATGCCGTCTCACCAAGGATAAGCCCTGGGATCCAGAGCGTGATGGAAGCGATGATGTGGCTCAAGAACGATGGCAGCATATGCCGCATGATTAAGCGCCCACGGCTGCATCCATCCAGCATCGCCGCCATCACAAAGTCCTCCTCACGCAGGGCAAGGAACTTGCTGCGCACGACGCGTGCCATTCCCGTCCAGCTGATCAGCGACAGGATGATCGAGATCATGAAGTAGACGCGCAGCGCAGGCCAGTCGATTGGCACCACCGCCGCCAAAGAAAGCCAGACCGGCAGCGTCGGTATTGACATCAGGATCTCAATGACCCGCTGGATGATGTTATCTACGGCGCCTCCCACCAGACCCGAGATTCCCCCCAGAAGAATGCCAAAGCCCAGGCTGATCACCATACCCACAAGCCCGACCGTCAGTGAGATGCGGCTGCTGTAGATGAGCCGGCCAAACACATCACGCCCGATCATGTCCGCTCCCATCAGATAGAAGGGATCACCGTGATTCTTCGGCCCGATCAAGTGAAGGTCACCTGGAATAAGCCCCCACAGCTTGTACGGATCACCGCGAACGAAGAGTCCGACGGGAATGTAGGTGCTGTAATCAACCTCCCAGGTCTTGCGGAACGACACTGGGTCGCGCTCACCCCGATAGCCGGTGACGTGCGGGTACCATTTTCCATCCAGGAAGAGCCGCATCCGCTGCGGTGGCGCAGTTGCATAGACGTCGAGGTAGGTCGTGGGCACGGTTGGCGAGAAGAATTCGCAGAACAGGGCTACGACATAGAAGAGAATGACGACGACTCCGCTGATGACTGCCAGCTTGTGCTTGCGAAACTTCCACCACATCAGTTGCCACTGCGAGGCCACCTCAAGCTTCAGAGACTCCTCCGTGGCGTCATGAAGATCAAGGGCGACGTTCGTTGCGTTTTCCATAGATCAACCTCTACTGCTGCAGCCGGATCCGTGGGTCCACCCACGCCAGCAACAGGTCTGAGACGAAGGTGCCGACGACAGTGAGTGCGCTGAGCATCAGGATGAAGCCAGCCGCCACATATTGGTCCTGCTGGATGAGCGCCCGGTAAAGGATCGGACCTGATGTGGGAAGGTTGAGTACCATCGACACGATGGTCTCACCGGAGACCAAACTGGGCAGCATCCAGCCCAACGTGCTTACAAAAGGGTTGAGCGCATGACGCAACGGATACTTGATCAACAGCCGCGTCTCGCTTAGGCCCTTGGCACGAGCGGTCTCAACATAGGGCTTGTTCAACTCATCCAGCAAGTTGGCGCGCATCGTGCGGATCAGGCCAGCTGTGCTGCTGATGCCGATGATGACCATCGGCACCCAAACGTGCTTCATCAGGTCGAGCAGCTTCCCCCAGGACCACGGTGCAGAAGCATATTCGGCCGAGAACAACCCAATGACCGCCTGCCCCATATACTTGTAGGTCAAGTACAGGACGATGAGCGCTAAAAGAAAGTTAGGTATCGCCATGCCGAAGAAGCCCATGAAGGAAGCAAAGTAGTCGGCGACACTGTACTTGTGCACGGCGGAGTAGAAACCGATGGGCAAGGCCACAACCCACACGAACATCGTTGACAGAAAGGAGAGCGCGAAGGACATCGGGAGGCGTTCAGTGATCATCTCTACGGCGTCGCGCTTGTAGTAGAACGAGTACCCGAACTGCCCCTTGGTGAGGATGTTCCGCATCCACTTGAAGTACTGCACGAGGAAGGGGTCATCGAACCCGTAGATCTCCCGCATGCGCTGCTCCCACTCCGGCGAGACCTCGCCCGCCTGCGCCCGAAGATCGTTAACGAGGTCGGAAACGTAGTCTCCCGGAGGCAACTGGATGACCGCGAACGATATGAGCGAGATCACCCACACCGTGAAGAGTGCGTAGGCAGACCGCCGCAACAGGTATTTCCACATAGCTGGAACACTCCTGACGTGTATCAGAGCCGGAAGTTCAGGGCTGAAGTCCCACAGTTACTGCTGATTCTCAGCCTCAAACCTGCAGCTTTGAGCAAGCCTCACCGATCGCGCCTCCTGCACGACGGCACCGGATCTGGTAACCGGGGCATGTGCGCCCCGGTTACCAGATGGACAATCATCGACCCTGCCCCTCAGGCACTACTGTGCCTTGAGGTACCACTGCTCGGGTCGGAGGATCTTGTCAAAGCCCCATGTCCACAGGTGCAACCAGCTCTCTGGAATGTTCCCCAGACGGTTGCTGATGGGGTAGATGGTGGTACCGGCTCTGCAGATACCGATCGTGTAGAAATTGTCGGCCGAAGTCTGCATGACCTTCTGCATCGCCGCAATCTGACCCTCACGGGTGGGCTGTCGCGTAGCCTCCAGGTACTCCTCGCGGGCATCCAGCACCCACTGCGGTGGCTCTTCGGCAAACTCGTTGTCGGGATTCTGCAGATAGAGCGTCCAGGCGTTGCCGAACTTGCCCCAGTGCTCGCCAGGGATGTGCCAGCGTGGGTCGAGGATGGCCGTCATGCCGGAGCCACCCTCGGCGCCGTGGAACATGAACATCTCGACATCGTTGTTCTCACGGTTCTCGTCGTCGACCTCACCAGAGATTGCGTTGAGCAGCACCTCCACGCCGGCCTTCTTCCAGTGCTCGACCAGCAGTTCGGCGGTAGCGACCCAGTGCTGGCCTTCGTTGTCATTGTTCCTGACACTGAAGATGGGGTTGAACCGCTTGCCATCTGACTGCAGGCGATAGCCTTCGGCATCCTTGTCAGGCAGAACTTTGTCGAGGTACTCGTTCGCCAGATCGATATCAAACTCGACGTACTGGTCACAGAGCTGCTCGTTGTAAAGCGGCGAGCTCTCATAGGGGCAGACCTGGACGGGTTCACCCTCGCCCTTGAAGATCACCTCGATGATCTCCGCGCGGTTGATCGCGTGGGACATCCCGATGCGGAAGTCCTTGTTGCTGAAGATTTCGCGCTTGATCGGATCCTTGGTGGTCATGTTGAAGTGGATCGACTGCGTGTTGCCCTGATCATACTGCGGCAGTCGGATCTCGATGGGCTTGCCCTCGTCCAGGGCATCGAAGTAGAGCTCGCGATTGGCGTTTCCGGCGTCCTTGATGAAATCGATGTCACCGTTCATCATCGCGAACGTGCGGGCCTCATCCTCCTGGAACTGGGTCGCGACGACCTTGTCGATATAGGGCAACTGGTTGCCCGCGGTATCGACCTTCCAGTAGTACGGGTTGCGTTCCATGAGCACAGTCGTGCCGGCGCCCAACGGCTGCGTGACGATCCACGGACCCAGCGAGGGCATCTCGGGATACAGGAAGAAGTAGCTGGGATCACCCCAGGTGCCGGGTGCCCTCAGCAAGAATAGAGCTGCCCAGTCCTCAGCTTGGTCTTCCGCCGCCACCAGTTCGTCGACGTTCGGGTTGTAGGTCTTGTGGAATTGCTTCAGATATTCGAAGGGGTACTGTGCGAAATAACGGCCAGCCCACGGCGCCAGGACCATCATGAACGTGCCGTAGGGCTGGGTCCAGGTCCATTTCACGGTGTAGTCGTCGATCTTCTCCACCATGAACGTGTCAGCCTGGCTCGCCGGGATCCAGTCGGCGCCTGGCCCATTGGGGAAGAGCTCCTCGTTCTTGAGGATGTCGTTGACGAGGAACGTGATCTCGTTGGCCGTGTACGGATCGCCGTTGGACCACTTCAGGCCCTTGCGCAGATGCCAGATGTACTCGGTCGCCGTGTCGTTGACTTCCCACGACTCAATAATCGATGATTCGAAGTCACTCGAGTCCGGCAGCCACTGCACGGGATGCTCCCACTGGGCGAGATAGAGCATACCCCCCCAGGTCGGGTCACCCGTGAAGCCGTATCTCAGCTCACCGCCGTATTGCCCGACCTCAACCATCGGTTCCACCACCTGCGGGTTGAGCGGCAAGCGCTCCTCCACCGGTGGAAGCTCGCCAGCAGCTACCTTGTCAGCCAACATCGGCGACTCGTGGAACCTGGAGGCAGGCGCTTCAGCTTCCTCTTCCTCCTCCTCCTCAACGACAGGCGCCTCCTCTTCTTCCTCTTCGACCACAACGGGGGCTTCCTCTTCCTCCTCGATGCCAGGGAGAACCTCCTCAGTCGGCGGGACGCTGGTCGCGCAAGCGCTCAGCAGGATGCCCATCAGCACCAGGACATTCAACCACCTCAGGTTACGCATATCTGACTCCTCCCTACGTGTTGATCCATCAGGTCACTCGGACTATGGGGCTCTACGAAATCGTATGCTGTTCAGCATGTCCTCCTTTCCCTTGAGATGCCATGACTGCGGGGGATCGCACGATTGGATCCCGATCTCGAATACCACCAACAGAACTACGCTCGACAAGCTGCGTTGCGAGTGTGATGCTCACCTTGGGCTGGAGCGGCTCTGCAGCCCGTGAGAGGAGCTGCCGAACGGCCAACGTCCCCATCCAGGTCTTGTGAACGTGGACCGTTGTCAATGCTGGGGTCACGACGGCGGCAAGGTCGATATTGTCAAATCCGATGACCGATAGCTGTTCAGGCACAGAGATCCCCATATCGCGTGCCGCGCTCAGCGCACCGATCGCAACCAGATCGGCAGCCGCGAAGACCGCAGTCACCTCTGGGGTTTGTTTCAGCAGGCACTTCAGGGAGTCATAGCCGGCGGCCTGTGACAGCTCGGAGTCCACAATGTAGAACGGGTTGAGCCCGTGAGACTGCAAAACGCGGCAGAAGCTCTCCCGGCGCTCCAGCAGGCTTGGCGGGGAGGAGGGATTGGTGCCGATCAGGCCGATCTGGCGATGTCCGAGTTTGATCAGGTACTCAATAGCGCTGCGCGTGCCCCTATCGTTGTCGATGAGCACGCTGTCATACAGGAGGTTGGTCGCATAGGCATCGATCAACACAATCGGGAGGTCCAGTCGTCGCCTGAAGTGCCACACAGCATCTTCGATGAACGCGCCCGCGAGCAAGAGCCCGTCGATACGTTCTTCACTGAGCATCGCCGGCCAACTTACCGGGCGGTTTGAACTGTCGACCTCGACGTTGGCGTACATCAGACTGAGGTTTTGTCTGCGACATTCGCTCTCGACGCCTGCTTGCACGTGGGAGTAGAAGGCATTGATGGCAGGGGGATAGCCAAAATCGTGCTTGGTGAGCAGGCCCACAACCTCGATACCTGTAGCCGCCGGATCAAGCGATGGCTTTGTCGGATAGCCCAAAGTCTTGGCGGCATCGACCACGCGCACCCGCGTCTCAGGGGCAACATTCGGACGGTTGTTGAGCGCTTGAGATGCCGTCCCGATGGATACGCCGGCCAGATCCGCTACATCCTGAAGACGAACCCCATTAGGCATAGTCCGCGCGACTTTCAGGTGTTAGGTGAAGTTTCAGCAGGATATTTCAATTAAAGCACAATATCCGTACAATGTCAACCATATCAGGGATAATGGCATAATAACTATATGGTCAATTTACGCCCTCAAGCGGCTGCAGAATGCGTTCTGTGATCGAGCAAGCAGTCGAGGACAGCGAGGGTCCCGGTAGTAATGCCGGGACCCTCAGAGGAAAGCCTTTGGCTGACTACTGGGGTGTGCCGAAGTCCGCGATGAAGTAATAGCCATAGCCATTGCCAGGCACTACCCCAACGCCGACCTCGGTCAACGCTTCATTGAGGATCGTTCGCCGGTGCGGGTCATTCGGCGGCACCTCGTCCATCCACATCGCAACAGCACGCTCTGCCGAGCCGTACCATGCCCAACACTCAGACCAACGAACCGGCGTGTAGCCTTCGCGGATGATCCGCTCTTTGTACGTCGACCCATCGGAACCCGTGTGGCTGCACCAGCCGCGCGCATAGCAGTCATCGGCGTGGCGCTGTGCAGCGCGCGCTAACGTCTCACTCCAGACTAGCGGAGCGAGCCCATAAACGGCACGCTCGGCATTGACCAGTCGAAAAATCTCGTCAGCCAGGCCAACGACGCCCACTGGCGGCGGAGCGGAAGCTGGGGCCTCCGTCGGCTCCGGATCGACAGGCGTCTCCTCTGCCGGCACTACGTCTTCTACGACAATTGCTGCAGCCGCACCGACCGCCTCAGGCGGAGCTGCTGGGGGTTCGGGTTCCGTCTCCTTGACCACCCTATCCTGTGGCCCCCTGAGCGGAATCACGAGGGCTTGCCCCACCGAGATGCGATCCGCGTCGACGTCACCGTTCGCTGCCAGCAGGTCGGCGAGACCGATCCCATTCAGCGCAGCGATCTCGCCCAGCGTCTGCCCTTCTTCTACCTCGTGGACCACCCAGAATGGCGATGCGTCAGTCCATATCTCCGCCGCGGGTATCTCCAGAACCTGGTCGAGGTGGATAAGGGTGGCGGCCCCGAGTTCGTTCGCCAACTGCAGCGCAGCCATCGGCACGTCAAACGCCATCGCGATCCCCAACAACGTGTCGCCTGCCCTGACCGTATACTGCACGGGTACCTCGGACGCGGGGACCTGATGCTCGGTGGTCGAGGTCGGGACGGCGGCGCTCACCGCAGGTTCGGTGGCCTCTGGCGTGGGCGTCGGAAGTGCCACCAAGGTCGTTGTCGGCAAGGGTGTCTGCACGGCGGCCTCCTGAGCGGCTGACCGTGCCAATGAGGCTGCCGCAGCGGTTGGGCGAGGAGGCTGCGTCACCGGAGGCGCCGTCGATGCGCATGCGGCAGCCAACAGCGCAACAACACCCAAGAGGATCATGTCCGCGCGAAAGCGCCGAACCTTGACCGCAGAGCTTCGCGACCTGCTCTCCAAAGACCACCTATGAGCTGCGGGATAATCGGATTCCATGGCCAAGACTATACCTGAGGGCGCGCTTATGACAATGCCCGGAGGTTGCCCTGCCTGACGCTTTTCCTACAATATCCCTATGACCAGAAAACACGTGATTGCCTACACCGATGGCAGCGCCCTCGGCAATCCGGGACCGGGTGGCTACGGCACCATCCTGCGGCACGGGACCTATGAAAAAGAGCTCTCGGGCGGGTTCCGGCGAACCACCAACAACCGTATGGAGATCACTGCCGCGATCGAAGCCCTGAAGGCGCTCAAAGAGCCCTGTCGCGTCACCCTCTACACGGATTCGCAGTACCTGGCCAATGCCATATCCAAGGGATGGGCAGAGCGGTGGCAGCGCAACCACTGGATGCGCAACAAGTCCGAACCAGCACTCAACCCGGATCTCTGGGCCACCCTTCTCGATCTCTGCAAGACACACGAAGTGGAGTTCGTGTGGACAAGGGGACACGCTGGCGACGCTTACAACGAGCGCTGTGATCGCCTGGCCAGAGAAGCCGCCGCACGGCCCAACCTGCCGCCGGACGTGGGCTACGACCACGCCGGGTCTTGATCCAGTGCACAGCTTAGGCGGACGGAAAGGATCGGTAAGATGACGACCCCAAGGGATTACCGGAAGTACATGAGAAGTGATCTATGGCTCGAGTTCCGTGGTCTTTCCACGGACCAACAACGGAGGCTTCCAAATCCACCACTCCAGAAGCCCTACCCTGCGGATCAACCGCTTATCGACCTGGTCGAGCCCGAAGACTTTGAGGTAGGTACCTTGCCGGTCCGCGACGCGATAGCTCGGCGCACAAGCCGTAGGGCATACTCGCAAACCGCGCTCTCATTGGAAGAGCTATCCTATCTCGCGTGGGCCACGCAGGGGGTTCACGAGATCTGGCGTGGTGGCATAGCCCTGCGCCGGACCGTGCCTTCGGCGGGTGCAAGACACGCATTTGAGACCTACCTGGTCGTCAGTCGCGTCGAAGGACTCGAGGTAGGCCTCTACCGCTACCTCTCCCTGGAGCACAAGCTGCTGCCATTGCGGATGGATCCCGCGCTGCCAGGAGAGGTCGCCACAGGCTGTCACGAGCAACCCTTCATCGCCAGAAGCGCCGCCGTCTTCATCTGGACTGCCATCCCGTATCGCACCGAGTGGCGCTATGCCCACATGGCGCCGAAACTGGTCAATATCGATGCGGGACACGTGTGCCAGAATCTATACATTGCTGCCGAGTCTATCGGCGCTGGTGTCTGTGCCGTTGCAGCGTACGACCAGAAGGCTCTCGATGCGCTGTTGGGTGTCGATGGCGAGGATGAGTTTGCCATTTACGTAGCCCCCGTCGGGAAAGTCTGAGGAGAGCACCCTTTCCCAAAACTCGATGACCCTGTAGCAAAAGAGGGCGTCCTTGTGCGGACGCCCTCTTTCGTATCTCAGATCCCTACGCGATCGTCACTTCATCGCAAAGGTAGACGTCCTGAATGGCGCGCAACAACTCGACACCCTCAGCCATCGGTTTCTGGAATGCCTTGCGGCCACTGATGAGGCCGGTGCCGCCGGCCCGCTTGTTGATGACTGCCGTCTTCACAGCCTGTGCCAGATCGTCCTTGCCCGAAGCCCCGCCAGAATTGATCAGTCCGGCACGGCCCATGTAGCAGTTCGCGACTTGATAGCGACAGAGATCGATGGGGTTATCCGTCGTGAGGCGGGTGTAGACCCGCTTGTCGATCTTGCCATAGCTCGACTGCCCCATGTTGAGTGCGGTGTAGCCGCCGTTGTTCTCCGGCTGCTTCTGCTTGATGATGTCAGCCTCAATCGTCACACCGAGGTGGTTGGCCTGTCCCGTCAGATCGGCGCTGACGGCGTAGTCAACGCCATCGCGTTTGAACGCTGAGTTGCGCAAATAGCACCAGAGGATGGTGGCCATACCCAACTCGTGCGCCTTCTTGAACGCCTTACTCACGTCTACGATCTGGCGCGCCGACTCGGCCGATCCATAGTAGATCGTAGCGCCCACAGCGACGGCTCCCATATCAAAAGCCTGCTCGATCTGGGCGAAGAAGATCTGATCGAACTGGTTCGGATAGGTGAGGAGCTCGTTGTGGTTGAACTTCACGATGAAGGGGATCTTGTGTGCATACTTGCGCGCTACTGCGCCGAGAACGCCCAGCGTGGATGCCACCCCATTGCAGCCACCCTCGATAGCCAGCTCGACGATAGCCGCCGGATCGAAGTAGATCGGGTTCGGCGCAAACGAGGCGCCAGCCGAATGCTCAATGCCCTGATCAACGGGCAGAATCGACAGATAGCCGGTCCCCCCGAGCCGTCCGTGATCAAAGAGCGTCTGCAGGCTTCGCAGTACCGGTGTGGGTCGATCGCTCAGCGCTACGACGCGATCCACAAAGTCGGGGCCCGGCAAGTGCAGTTGCTCCTTGGAGATCGTCTGGCATGTATGTGCCAGAAGTAATTCACGCTCATCACCCAAGTAAGCGCCAATTTCCGTGAGATTCAGTGCCATTCTATCCTCCTCAAGGGTTCAGTGACCCGTGTAGCAGCCTTCTCGCAATACTAGACCCTAACGCCGACGAAAGCAAGACAATGCAGCCTGGCGGATTGCCCGCAATCGGGTACACTCGAGATCCAGCAGAATGACTCGGAACTCAGGCTAGGCCAACCCACATTGAGCCACGATCACCAGCAAGAGGCGGCGTCCTCGGCACCCATCTCGCTCGGGCACATTGCCCGGATGTGGTGGCCGCTTGCCGTAAGCTGGGTGCTGATGAACGTAGAAGGTCCGGCGCACAGTGCCATCGTCGCGCGCCTCCCCAGAGCCGAAATCAACCTGGCCGCCTGGGGTGGCATCGTCTTTCCCATCTCCCTCATCATCGAATCGCCCGTCATCATGCTCCTGTCCGCCTCGACCGCGTACTGCAAAGATTGGGACGCCTATCGCAGGCTCAGGCGCATAGCGATCACGTTAGGATCGATCTTCACCGGGCTACACATCGCGGTCGCATTCACGCCTTTGTACGACTTCGTGGCGCAGCAGATCATCGGGGCACCGGTTGAGATCATCGAGCCGGGACGCATCGGTCTGATGATCATGACGCCTTGGACCTGGGCCATCGCCTACCGTCGCTTCCAGCAAGGCGCCATGATCCGCTTTGGCAAGACGAGCGCTGTCGGAATCGGCACTGCCGTCCGGCTGACTGCCAACGCCTTGGTGCTGACAGCCGGCTACCTGTACGGACGCGTCGCCGGTATCGTGGTCGCGGCAAGTGCTGTTGCCGTGGGAGTGGTCGCCGAGGCAGTTTACGCGGGGCTGCGCATTCGGCCCATCGTGCGCGACCAGATCCGCACGGCTCCGCGCGATCGGACGCCCTTCACCACCCGGGAGTTCGTTGCCTTCTATATCCCCCTTGCTCTCACATCGCTGATCACGTTCTTCGTCTCCCCGGTCGGGAGTGCTGCGATGAGCCGTATGCCCGATCCCCTGAGTTCGCTAGCCGTCTGGCCCGTCGTCAGCGGTTTCGTCGCCGTGCTGCGCAGCCCGGGGCTCGCCTATACCGAAGTGATCGTTGCACTTCTGGACGATGTCCGGGCTTACGCCAACCTTCGCCGCTTCGCCCTACTTCTGGGCACGGGGCTGGCTGTGCTGGTCGTGCTGGTGGCGGTCACACCCCTGGCCCAAGTGTGGCTGGATGACGTCATGGCCCTGCCTGACAACCTGCTGCCCTTGGGAAGGCAAGCGCTCTGGCTTGCAACACTCTTGCCGATTCTGGCTCTGCTGCAGAGCTGGTATCAGGGGATCATCGTCAATAGCAGGAGGACACGTGGGGTCACGGAGTCGGTGGTACTCTATATGGTTGTCATGGTGGTGGCCTTCGCGATAGGCGTGGCCATGCAACGCGCCGCTGGTCTGATCGTTGCAGTAGCAGCGATGGGCGTGGCTGCCCTCGTACAGGTCACGTGGCTCCGCCATCGCAGCCGTCCAGTCGTCCGCTCGCTAACATCCTTCGAAAAGGACTCTGCACAAGCCTGAGCGACGTTGGCCAAACAAGCCGGGCGTCCCGACCGGAAAACCGGGAGTCGTGCGCCCCTGTGAGATGAGACGAGGCCGTCGCTTGCAGCGACGGCCTCGTCAGTTCAGATGCCGTTCAGATCCTTGGCTTCTGAGGCACTAAGGGATCAGGCTTGGCACGATGCCAATGGAAGATCCACTCTGATTCGTGTGAAGTTCGAACGTCTTGCCCCCCGCGGACAACGTGACCCGATAGCCCGGCGTGATAACCTGAGCACACACCGTTCCGGCGTTGTGAATGCCTAGACACGCATCGGACCACTCAACGTACTCCCAACTGACCAGCTCGATAGCGCCTTCGGTCAAAGCCAGATGGCGGGCAAGGATCTCGATCGCCTTCGCTGCTGCCTGGGGCACGCCCCCCTCTGGGGAATCCGCAGCGGGTTCAGAGGCCGGGGTATCGCCCTCGACCACGAGCTGCGCGCGGATCGAGGCGATCAGATGCTCTAGAGCGGCCTCGGCCTGGGCAAGTCGGTCGGCGTCTGCACCGGCTGCAAAGAAGTCGTAGGCAAGGCGTGACTCACCCTGCTTCACCACGACCAGAATGTGCGACTGTACAGACTGGATGAACGCCTGTGCCTCGCTCCCCTCAGTCGCCTCGTCAAACACGTTGACCAGGAACTGCCGTCCTGATCCCAGGCTCAGGTCAACATCGTCGACAGACACGATCTCTGACGGACCCGGCAGTAGCGCGGCCTCGACCTCTTGTGGGGGCTCGAGCACCAACCACTTCAGGCCCACGAGAAGATCCGACCCGGCCTCGGGCGCCCAGACCCATTCGGGCTCCTGCCGCACCCAACCATCCGGCAGCTCGAAGCTCAGGCCGGCCTCCGGTACCTCAACGGAGCTGTAGGTGGGACTATCCTCATCCGGCAATGCGGCTTCCTCAGACGTTGGTGAAGGTTCAGGCGTTACAGGCGGTTCCGGAGTATCCGTAGCTACCTCAGTAGATTCTGTAACTGCTGTCGCCGGTGGGAGCGGAGTCTCCCCGGTCTCTTCTCCTACATCCGGCGCCAACTGGCATCCCAGCAATGACGCAGCCAACAGCAGAACCAGAGCAATCGCCCACAGGGCACGTTTGACAACCATCATGGACTTCCTCCTGACATATGGGGTATGATCTCTCAATGTCCTGACGACAAAAAGCGAGCCAGAGTTCCCCGTGCGCCTGTCAGACACACAACTCCGCCAGGAAAGTGACCACCGATGTTCCCAGTGACGCCAGGTCATACCCCCCCTCCTGCACGATGACAGTCGGAAGCCCCAGGTTCTCCACACGTTGGGCAGCCTCGGCCCAAGCGGCAAGCGAGAGATCGAACTTGCCGATGAGGTCACCCGCTACTGCGTCGGCACCGAGCGACACCACGAGAGATGCTGGCCTGAAGGCCGCTACCGTCTCAAGACCTCGATCCAGCGCCGCCAGATACTCGGCGTCTCGGCAACCCAGCGGGAGTGGTAGGTTAAGGTTCGTGCCAAGGCCGCGACCCGCGCCAGTCTCGTCCGCGAATCCCCAATAGTAGGGATAGTCCTGTGACGGGTCGGCATGCAGCGAGACATAGAGCGTCGAGGGGTCAGCGTAGAAGATCGACTGCGTCCCATTGCCGTGGTGGTAATCCAGGTCGAGGATCGCGACAGGTCCGCCGGACACGAGAGAGCGGGCCGCAGCAGCTGCATTGTTGAGGTAGCAGAATCCACCATACTGGTCAGAAGTCGCATGATGCCCTGGGGGACGGCAGAGGGCGTAGGAGACGCGCGCCCCGCCCTGCACCAGCGCAGCGGCTGTCACAGCCACCTGTACACTCCAATATGCGGCCTCCCAGGTGCCCGCCAGAATGGGGTCCTCATAGTCATAGGTGTAGTAATCTCGCAGTGCAGGGAAACCATCAGGTCTGTGGGGAGGACGTCTCGGGTCAACATCCGTGTGGCCCGTCAGGAGCGGGCCCGGCCTGCCCCTATACGCCGCATACTGTGCGTACGCCGTTCTGAGGTAGTCGACATAGTCGGACGCGTGAACAGCCAGAATCGGCGATAGGCCGTGATCGTTAGGTGGGATGATCGCTCCGAGCCGCGCTTTGACCACCGACGCTAGAATGGCGTCGACACGTTCCGGGACCTCTGCATGATCGAGGCGTTCCCCGTCGACCCAGATATCATCAGTAGCGTGGAGCAGATGCTGCTCGGCGAATACTGTGTCCATCGTGCCTCTCCCCGACAAGAGAGGGCTCTCGGAGGGGCCGGTCAGAACCGGATCTCCCGAGAGCCCTCG
Source organism: Anaerolineae bacterium (assembly GCA_034676785.1). Lineage (GTDB taxonomy): Bacteria > Chloroflexota > Anaerolineae > B4-G1 > SLSP01 > PWVB01. Next base: position 15,521 of record JAXDDP010000070.1, read on the forward strand.
AACCAACACCCCTGCTGCGCGCTCAGACCATGCCGTAGCGGGCCAGCGCGAGGTTCAGGATCTCCTGGATCACCGTTGCATACGCCACGCCACCAGCGCGCGCTGAGATCACGATGTCGCTGACGATCGGGTTGAGCCCCGGAAGTGTGTTGATCTCCATCAGGTAAACGGTGCCATCGCCGCTTGACCGGAAGTCGACGCGGCCGACATCCAGCCCACCGATGGCCTCAAACGCCGCCACCGCCAAGGTGTGCAGTTTCGCTTCCAGTTCTGCAGGGATATCCGCCGGGCATAAGTAGCCTGGCGCACTATCCGAATCGATTGCGTAGGACTTGGCCTCCGTGTTGTAGATGCCCTTCACCTGGCCGCGTCCAGTGTCGATCTCAAGCACCGGGAACACGTGGAAACCGTCATCGCCATAGAACTCAGACCGTCGCGGCTCCCCCGGAACGGGTGTGTTGCCCACGAACCCAACCGTGAACTCCCGGCCCGTGAGGAATGGCTCGACCAACGCTGGCTGCCGATAGGTCCTGGTCACCCAGTCGACCTGGCTACGCAACTCATCTTCGTCACGCACGATTGAGCGATGGTTGATCCCCATGCCTGTGCCCTCGTGGATAGGCTTGACGAAAAGCGGATACGTGAGGCCTTCGTCGACAGGTGCATCCTTGGCGACCGCCGTCGCCGACGGATAGACCCGAAACGGCGCTGTAGGCAGACCGTTGTCGCGCCACAAACGCTTCGTAGCAGCCTTATCGAGAGAGACGGCGTGCGTCAGTACCTTGGAAGCCGTGTATGGAATACCTAGCATCTCGAGCAACGCCGGGACGTGAGACTCGCGCGCATCACCACGCAGCCCCTCAGCGATGTTGAAGCAGATGTCGGGGCGCGTCTCCCTTACGGTGTCGAGCAACGTCTCGTCGGCTTCCAGTAAGAAGGGTTGATGGCCAGCATCGCACAGCGCCTGCTGAATCCCCTCGATCGTTTCCTCCGCGTCATACTCTGCCAGGGCATCGGGTGGTGCGTCCGCTGCAACTGCAACGCTGTGCTTGCGGTTGGCAACAACCGCGACGCGTAGTGCCTGTCTAAACTCCGGCATGGACGACGTCCTCCGCGCATTCCTGACACTCGGATGCAGCCACGGGAGCTGAGGCTTCACGTCGATAGTGCGTCTCGTACCAACCCTCAGGGGCCACGCTGTGGTGCTCGCCGCTCAGCAGCCCGGCGACACCCTCTTGACCGTGCTCGGCTCTGTGAGCCTGGCAGTAGGAACAGGTCGCCGGGTCGTGCGCCTTGTACTGCGCCGGCTGTGTATAGGCGGTGATGAACCCTTCGTAGTTGCGCACCACGACCTTACTATCCGACATGCTGATCATGTAGTTCGGCAGAATGGGCACTTTGCCCCCGCCCTCAGGCGCATCGATCACATAGGTCGGGATCGCGAATCCCGACGTGTGGCCACGCAACGACTCCATGATCTCCAGGCCTTTGGACACCGGCGTGCGGAAATGCCCCGCTCCGTGGACCAGATCGCACTGGTAGAGGTAATAGGGACGCACGCGGTTTTTGACGAGTTTGTGCATGAGTGCCTTGATGACGTTGGGACAGTCATTGATCCCTGCCATCAGCACTGACTGGCTTCCCAGAGGGATGCCCGCATTGGCCAAACGCGCCAACGCAACCTCAACCTCCGGCGTGATCTCTTTCGGGTGGTTGAAGTGGATGTTCATCCACAGCGGATGATACTTGCTCAGCATAGCCACGAGATCCGGGGTGATACGCTGCGGCAGGAAACCGGGCACGCGTGTCCCCATACGGACAACCTCGACGTGAGGGATGTCGCGCAAGCGCTTGAGCAAGCGCTCAAGCATGTGCTGAGGCATAGTGAGCGGATCGCCACCAGAAATCAACACATCGCGAATCTCAGGCGTAGCGCCAATATAGTCCAACTGACGCTCAAACGTTGCCGAATTGAACGTCATCCGCCCGTCGCCCACAAGGCGGCTCCGGGTGCAGAAGCGGCAGTAACTGGCACACTGCGTGGTGACCAACATCAGGACGCGATCAGGATAGCGATGGACCAGTCCTGGAACTGGCGAGTGGGCGTCCTCACCGAGCGAGTCCACCATCTCGGCCTGGAACGGTACCAGCTCGGCGCTGGTCGGGATGACCTGGCGCCGAATGGGGCAGTTGGGGTCGTGCGGATCGATCAGGCTGGCAAAGTACGGCGTCACGTCCACACGGAAACGCCCGGGGGCCGATAATCCTTCGGTCTCCTCGGGCGTCAATTCGACGATACGAGCAAAATCCTCTACAGATCGGAGTCGATGCGTCATCTGCCATCGCCAATCCGACCACTGCGCTAACGACACGCCCTCCCAGGGGGAAGGAGGCTCTTCACCTACCCCAGGAGGCTCTTCGGTCTGTCGCTCCAAGACACTACTCATTTCCATGGTGATCTCCCCTAACCAAACATAGTTTTGCCTACCGCGGTCGGGGCAGAGCCCCTCTCGGCAATAGGGAACGACCAGTGCATAGCTGCTAACGATCCACAGTACTACACTGACGCACAAGCCTCGCACGTCGGCAGACAGTCATACAGATAGACAGAGGTGCTGGCTTCGGGAAGGTGCGACCCATCGGGCCGTCTTTTCCTGCGAGGCACCCACATTATACCACGTATTCGGAGGTGTGTATGTTGCATGAAAGGCAGCCGCCGTAGCAGTTTTCGTACGACCTACCACTCGTTACCATCACGATGACATAGCGATCAAACACTGTTACCACGTCCACAGGCTAGAATGGTGGCAAGCGTGACGCCGAACGGCGCCATCGTGTTGATGCACGGGTGCCCGGGTTGGTGCTACAGTCAGGAGCGCCGGACACCTTGACCTTCAATCATCACCATGAGGAGGCACTTTCAGATGGCCATCACAGCAATCTGCCCGGCTTGTGACGAGACGATTATCCTCAATGCCCAACCCAAGTTGGACCAGAAAGTCCGCTGCCCTCACTGCCGCACCGATCTCATCGTCGTGGAAGTAGATCCCGTAGAACTCGACTGGGATGACCTGGAGGACGATTGGGACGACGACGAGGAGTGGGAAGACGACGAGGACGAAGACGAAGACTGGTAGAATCAGGAGTCTAGCTCACAAGCAAGCCGGCCCGCACGATGCGGGCCGGCTTGCTTGTGAGCTGATCCGTTCTGAGCACCTAGAGGATCTCGCCGCCCAGCATGCCGAGCGGCACAATCGTCTCCGGGTCGGTCTCGATGATCTCTGCCGCGATTCTACCGGCCGAGAGATCCTGTAAGCGCCCTTGGAAAGCCGTCACATGCTCGATCCTGAACCGTGCCGTAAGCGTAACGTCAGCCGCGAAGTCAACATCCAGCACCTCGCCATGGCTCTCCCCGATCAGGATTCGCACACGCTCATATAGGTTGTACGGAATGGCCACCATCACGATGTGCGTGGCGACCTTCTCAGCCAGGGGGAGCACGCGCAGCACCTCCCGCACGGAGTCGCCGTATGCGCGCACCAGTCCGCCTGTACCGAGTTTCGTGCCCCCGAAATAGCGCGTCACAACCACCACGATGTCCCCGATGCCGCTGCCCTGCAAGACGGCGAGCGCAGGGCGCCCAGCCGTTCCTGAGGGCTCGCCATCGTCGGTGCAGTGACTGATCACACTGCTACCGTGACCGATGATGAAGGCAGGGACGTTGTGCGATGCATCTGCAAACTCAGCACGGATCCTGTCGATGTGGGTCCGTGCTTCCTCAACGCTGAACGCTGGGGCTGCGGTCGCGATGAACCGGGAGTTGACCACGACAAGGTCGACTCGCGTTTGCTCAGCGGGTATCAGAGACCTGACCAAACATCACCTCGCCACTCCCTTGAGCCACTCATAGAACCAGGTCACGGACCTCGACCGTAGCTTCTCGATAGCGCCCGAAGTTCGAGAAAGTGCGCAGGTACGCCAGCAGATCGAACTTCGGGCTGACCTGCAGCTCCGCGCTGAACCTACCATCCGTTTCCGAAAACCTTCCGGCGAATATGATGCGCTTCTTGCGCGCCTTCTCTGGGATATCGAGCACATAACCTGCAGCGGTCCCGCGGATGTTGACCGGCACGTACTCCGCCTGCAGGTATTGCCGCAAGCGCTGCCCGGCCTCAGGGAAGTGCTCGGACGGCAAGGTCAGATGCAGACGAAGGCGTTCGAACACGCCCGGCACGAACTCGTCGAGGAAGCCTAGGAAGCGCACACCTCCGGGCAGTTCATCCCCGGTCGCCAGAAGTTGGCCCAGGATAGAGACGTCCCAGGCCTTGAGCGCGAGCACGGTCTCACCATACTGACCGATGTACCGACCAGCCAGTCCCTTGGTCGTGAATAGGCTCTCGCGCACCGAGAGAAGGGTGTCGCCGAGTTGCGGGTGTGCAGAGAGAAAGGCTCGCATCGCATAGCCGTTGCGCCAAGCGGCCTCAGCGGACGCTGTGGATGGTGGCATCCAAACCCGGGCATAGACTGGCCGGGTCTGCCATTTCGCACGCATCATCTTTCCCAGCGTTTCCAGATAGCCGTGCCCTGGATGGCGCATTGTGTGTTGTGTGATGGCGGCACGCTCGTCAGGCGTCGTGCACGCACCGCACGCGCGACAACGTCCCGGTTCGCCAACCTCCCCGGGTGTGCCCACCTCGCCAAGACAATACCCCTCATCCACTCCTGCCTGCGCTTGCTGGTACTGCCGGTAGAGAAACCCTGGGGGCGCGTCAAGGGCCACAAAGTCAAGCGGCGCATCCGTATCAGGTCCCTTCTCACCGAGGAAGGCATCATTCCATAGCCCTCGCGATACCATCCAGCCTCGTAGATCGCCCCAATACCCGGCCGGAAGCTCAAGGTCGTAGCAATACCCCCGAATGGCAAGCTCGATCAACGGCTCGAAGAGCCAGCGACCGCCAAGAGCCAGAACCTGGGATACAGCATAGTCATCCCACGATGTAGCCAGCCGGAACTCAAAGTCGTTCGTCTCACATGTGGACTTCGCCGGTCCGACGATCTGGCGCCACATTTCCTCGTCAAGGAACAGCCGGTCAAAACTCAGCGGTGTAAAGGGCATCCGGATCAGCAATCCGAAGCTGAAGACAACCCGCAAACCACGGTTGTGCTGCCGGCGCAACTCCTTCAGCTCCAACACAAACTCGTGGAACTCGTGGAGGTCGGCCTCACTCTCATAGCCAGTCAGGATGTAGAACAGCTTGATCTCGCGTATCCGCTCCTGCATGAGGCGCGACAACACGATGTCGATCTCGCGATCGTTAAGGCTCTTGTGGAGAAAGGCCCGCATGCGGCGGCTGATCCCTTCTATACCGAGCGTGTAGCTGCGCTTGTCTGCAGCCACCTCCGCCGCGATCAGGCTGGGCATCACAGCCAGCAGATCGACGCGCTGGCTCTGGATGTTCACACGATCAAAACGCCGGTTCAGCTCAAGCAGGAGCGTGAGGATCTGCTCATATGTATTGAAGTTGTAACTGAAGACGTCGACAGCTTCGACGCCCTGAGTCCGCTTGAGGGCATCTGCGGTCGCCAGTACGGCAGGCAGGTCGACTTCGCGGTAGGGCTTCCGATCGTAGCCCTCAAAACAGAAGGAACAGAAGGCTGGGCAACCGAAACTGATCTGGAGGCGTGCCGTCGAGGCTTCGATATCATCCAGCGAGGGATAGTCGACGAGGAGATCAGTAGCGGTCGGGTCACGGCAAACGGCTTTCCGCACGACCTGTTCTGGCAGACCGTGAGCCACCCATAGCCCCGTTGTGGACTGCGCCACCCGGGCCAATCGCTCCAGCTTGGACAGGCTGGCATGGGTGTAGAAAGCGCGCACCAGGGATTCCACCTGCCGCTCACCCTCACCGAAGAAGATCGCATCTACCAGTGCATCTCCCTCTGGTGTGATAATCGCCTGGGTCGCCATGGCATTCGATCCACCCAGCACAAAGACGGGCCAGGATCCATCCCTCTCCTCACTGAGCAGTGGAATTCCGGAGTGATGGAACAGATACGGCAAGTTGATCAACTCCAGCGTGTAGGCGTTGGAGATCAGGACCAGGTCGAAATCGCTACTGTCGCGCCACGATTGAATGCCAACCAACAGGGGAACGCCGCTGCCCAGCATCCGGGCCCGGTCATGCTCCGGAGGGAAAAAGGCCATGTCGATGTAGGCGCCTGGCACAGCGCGCCGCACCGCCTGAAAGAGGAAGAGATGCGGCGTCGAGCGGTTGACGTCGCGGAAGGGTGACAGGCGCACGATCAGGACGCGCAGCGCAGCCGTCTCGAAGTCCGGATTGCCAAAGGTGGGGTTCGTACCGGGCCGGTAGAGTGCTGCCTGCTGCAAAAGCGACCAGTTGTCGCGAAAGAACGCTTCAAAGTATGGCATGCACCGGCATTGTACCACACCGTGCAGCCTCGCGCCGGAGACCAACTGCTTATTGCTTTTCGGAGCGATCTGGACTATACTGTGCATGAAGCTTAACTAGATGATTTTCTGATTTATCCTGGTCGCCGCTGGGTCGTAAGCCGTCCAACGAGGGGGGAGGCGAACGTGAGACACCAGGTACAGTCGGTTGCAGGTATGGACTCATACCATCTGCAGGTCGAACTGCAGAGAATCGGCCTGCGCCTGCAGCGTGCCGTCCAGACCTGGAAACTGGCTGGACAGGACCCCAACGATGCATTCCGCGGCCTCTACATCTCCGATGCGGATGCCGAGGCCCTCCTCGCTCGCCCTCTAGCGACAGGGTGGGGACACAGCGTCGACCTGCCACCCGAGATTCAGGCCTCCTTGGATCGTCAGGCTGCGCTGATCGATCGCGAGATTCACGCCGTCGTCGACGATGCCGCAAGCCTAGGCCATACCCTCGCGCTCGAGGCTCTGCGAACGACCTTCGGCCTCAGCCAGTTCGAGATGGATACCTTCCTCATCTGCTTGGCTCCCTCGGTGGACCTGGGGTACGAACGCATCTACGGCTACCTCCAGGATGACGTCACCAAGAAGCGACCAACCGTGTCCCTCATCCTGGATCTGCTCGCGGAACCAGGCATCGGGCGGTTGGACCAGCTAGCGCACTTTGGCCAGGATGCGCCGCTCTTCCGCCACCGGCTGCTGGAGCTCAAGCCGCCAGCAGAAACTGAAACCGCGCCGCTGCTTGCTCAGATCCTGCATAGTGACGTGAGCATCCTCACATGGCTACTGGGGAGCTATAGCCCTCACACGGATCTGGCGAACCACGTGGTGTTGGAAAGAGAGCCTGCGAAAGCAATCGCCGCGATCAATGCCTTCGCCAATGCGGAACTCACCCAACGGCAGGGAAGTCATACACCTGCCCCTCTCTACCTGTTCTATGGACCGGATAGCGAGGCGCAGCGTGTTGCAGGGCATCTCGTCGCCGCATCTGCCAGGAAGCCACTTCTGATTGCCGACCTTGGCGCGATTTCTGAGCGCGGTCGGGTCAGTATCCAGAAAGCGATCCAGCTCACACTCCGCGACGCACGCCTCACCCAAGCCATTCCTATGCTGGTTGGCTGGGACTCCTGCTTGATCGATGGCACCACACCACCGATCCTGTTGCGAGAGCTCGATGAATATCGCGGTACAGTCATCGTGGCGGGGCAAGCGCCCTGGCTCCCCAGAGGCGAGCGCACCAAGTCGGTGCTCACCGTCGAATTCCCGGTTCCGGCCTTCGAGCAACGCCGGCAGCTCTGGGCGCACTTCGTGGGCCAGGCGGTCCCAGAGGCTGGGCGCGACCCAGAACCTGAGCGTGATCTGGGTACCCCGGCAGTTCGATGCCGCCCGGCAGTTCGATGCCGCCCGGCAGTTCGATGCCGCCCGGCAGTTCGATGCCGCCCGGCAGCTGTCGATTCGGCCATATTGGACGCACTGGCGGGTCAGTTCGTGCTCACCACTAGCCAGATCCGCGACGCAGCAGCAACAGCGCGAGACCACGCCCAGCAGCTGGGCCACGCCACGCACCCCGATTCAGCTCTGTCCGCGGAGGACCTATTTGCTGCGGCACGGGCACACTCCAACCCGCGGTTGTCGGCGCTCGCTCGAAAGATCCCCCCGCGCTATGGATGGGATGACATCATCGTTCCAGACGATCAGCGAGCGCTGTTGGGAGAGATCGTGGACACGGTGCGCGGACGGTCGCAAGTGCTGGACGGTTGGGGACTGGGTCACAAGCTCACGTCGAGTCGTGGCGTGACCGTCCTCTTCGCCGGCCCTCCGGGCACCGGAAAAACGATGGCTGCCGAGATCATCGCCGGAGAGCTGGCACTGGATCTCTACAAGATCGACCTCTCGACAATTGTGAGCAAGTACATCGGCGAGACTGAGAAGAACATAGAGCGCATCTTCCAGGAAGCTGAACAGAGCAACGCCATTCTGTTCTTCGACGAAGCTGACGCCCTGTTCGGCAAGCGATCCGAGGTGCGCGACTCCCACGACCGCTATGCCAACATCGAGATCAGTTACCTGCTGCAACGTATGGAAGCTTACGACGGCATCACGATTCTTGCCACCAACTTGCGCGGCAACCTCGACGAAGCCTTCACTCGCCGCCTGCAATTTGCCGTCAACTTCCCCTTCCCCGAGACCGAGGACCGGATGCGCATCTGGCAGACGCTGTTTCCCGCCGATGTCCCACGGTCTCCAGACGTGGACTTCGCCCGCCTTGCAGAAACCTTCCGTCTGGCGGGCGGGAACATCCGCAACGTCATCGTGAGCGCCGCTTACCTCGCTGCAGCGGACGGTGAGGTAGTCACAATGTCGCATCTTCTGCATGCGACTCGTCGCGAGCTACAGAAGATGGGCCGCCTCGTCCGCGAAGAGGATCTCACGACCGATGGCTGACGACAGGTCGGCGCCGTTCTCAGACCGCGAGCGAGGGCCGTCAGACCGGCTTGCCCGCCCTGTTCGGCCAACCGGTGGCTCGGTGCCGTTCTCGGACCGCGGGCGTCTCGCCCGCTCTGTTCTGCTGCACGGCAATCTGCTTCCGCACGGCAGTTCGATGCCGCACGGCAGTTCGATGCCGCTTGGATTCGCCCGCACGATTCCTGCGGGCACAGGAGGACCCTATGGCTGACAAGGAACAACAGAAACCGGACTCCGAACGTCGCACCACTGCCACTGAGCGGCTTTACGTCGATGCCCTCGAGCACCATCCAGCCGGCGACATAGGGACGCGCGCGCCCGAACCTCACCCGCTCCACCACCTCCAGCACCAGGTGGGGAACGCCCAAGTCGCCCGGCTATTCGCCGCGCCCCGGTCCGAAACTGAGGCGCTGCTCTGGGCCCAACCCGAGGTTGGATTCGCCGGTGGCCCCATCAGTAACCGGCTCGCGAGTCGCATCTATGGCAGCTTGGGACGAGGACGCGCACTCGACGAAGCGACCCGGACACGCTGGGAGAACAGCTACGGGGTCCCGCTCGATAGGGTGCGCATCCACGATGACGCCGAAGCCAACGCCCTCAGCCTGAGCGTGAGTGCCTCTGCCTTCACGCTTGGCAACGACATCTTTCTGAGCCAGTTTGCGGATCCGGCGGATGAGCGCCTGCTCGGCCACGAAATAGCCCACGTTGTCCAGCAGTCGGCGACCGCGGACGCCAGCGTTCCGGGTACGTCTCTCGTCGTCGGCGCGGCTAACGACACGTTGGAGCACAAAGCTGAAGCAGCAGCACGCGGTGCAGAGCCTCACTCGCCCTTGGCGTTGAGCCCGGATGCCGCCCGGCAGTCCGATGCCGCCCGGCAGTCCGATGCCGCATCGCCTACCGTTCAGCGCGGCTTTCTCGACGAGTTGAGCCTGGGAAACATCTCAGGCATCCTGGGCACGGGCGGCAGCATAGTTCAGGGCCTGGCCGAGACGGCCAACCTCCCGCTGGCCAATCTGGCTGGTGTCTCCGCACCCCAGATGACCAGCATTCCTGGCCTCGGAGCCCTCGGCGGGCTCACGTCCATCGCCGGTCTCTATACGGGTGGTCGCGATATGCTTGACGAGGATAAGCCCTGGTACGAGCGCGGCGTCGGCGCCATGAGTGCCTTTGGCGGCGCCACAGGCCTCGCCGGCACCATATCGAGTATG
>JAXDDP010000076.1:0-26316 GCA_034676785.1 Anaerolineae bacterium
GTGCTCGAGCGATGGTCGGAGCGGCCACCGACGGATGAGACCGAGATTCTCGCCATCCTGGCTTCACCCACCGTGCTGATCACCCTTGTCCTGACGCTCGCCGTGATCACACCCGTGGTCGAAGAGCTGGGCAAGACCTTGCTCCTGGGTGTGGTGGGGATATGGCGGCGTCCCTCCTTGGCAGCGTCATTTGTGTGGGGCGCAGCCTGTGGGCTGGGGTTTGCCTGGCTCGAGGGCATATCCAATGGGGCGATCGGGCTGACAGGTACCGGGGCATGGCTGGGAGGTGTGGGCTTGCGCGTTTTTGCGACGGCGATGCACTGCATGACCAGCGGTGTCGTAGGGCTTGGATGGGGTTGGTTCTGGCAGGGGCACAGATGGCGATTGCCGCTGGCTTATGCGGTTGCCATCATCTTCCACGGGCTGTGGAATTTCGCTGTCGTTCTGGGGTTGGGCGGTGTGGGTCTGACTGGTTCCGCCCCCGGGGTCGGGTTCATTGCGATCGCCGTTGGGGTGCTTCTGGAGGTCAGCCTGGCGGCGGGTGCCATGGCCGGCCTCGTCGCGAGTCCACTCGCGCTGCGGAAGCGCGCTGTAGCCTGACCTGATGCCGAACACACTCGACCGACTGGGCGCGGTCCTGGCGCGCCAGCAGGCCGACCCCAACTTCGTACGCAACGTGACTGCATGGCGGACGCTGTCGAGCTGCCATGCTCAGGCAACGCCTTGGCCGGGAGCGCTTGACCCACGCCTGCGCGCGGCAGCGGCGACGTTGGGGATCACCCAACTTTATACCCATCAGGCGGACGCTATCGAGGCAGCGTTGCGCGGCGAGGATGTGGTGATGGCTACAGGGACGGCCTCGGGCAAGTCGCTGGGGTACATCCTACCGGTGCTCCACGCGTTGATGCAGGATCCGCAGGCCACGGCGTTGCTCATCTACCCGACGAAAGCCCTGGCTCACGACCAGATGACGGCGATCTCTCAGTGGATCGGCGCACTGAATGCGCCGATCGCCTTACGTGCCTACGATGGTGATACGCCGCAGCGCCTGCGGTCGGAGATCCGCAAAGAGGCGCGGATCCTTATCTCGAACCCCGACATGGTGCATCTGGGTATCTTGCCACATCACACCCAATGGCTGCGTTTCTTCCGTGGCCTGCGCTATGTGGTGCTCGATGAGCTGCATGTCTACCGTGGTGTCTTCGGTGGCCACGTGGCCAATGTGCTACGCCGTTTGCGGCGCATCGCAGAGTTCTACCGTGCCGGGGATACCGGAGCTGGCCTCCAACACCTCGCTGCATCGGCAACGATCGGCAATCCCGGGGAACTGGCTGAGACGTTGTGGGAGCGTCCCGTGACCACCGTCGATAACGATGGGGCCGCCTATGGGCAGAGGCACGTGCTGTTCTATAACCCCCCGCTGCTGAACCCGACGCTGGGCCTGCGGGCGAGCGCGACCGACGAGGCGCTCAAACTGGCCACACGGTTGCTCCAGGCGGGTGTGCAGACGATCATTTTCGCCCGCTCCAGGCTATCGGTTGAGCTGCTGCTCAGGGAAATGCGGTCACGCGCTGCGCAGTTCGGGTTCGATCCGGAAGTCGTCCAGGGCTATCGCGGGGGGTACCTGCCGCAGGAGCGGCGCGCCATCGAGGCGGGGCTGCGGCAGGGGCATGTGAGGGTCGTGGTTGCGACCAACGCGCTCGAGCTGGGGATCGACATCGGTGCGCTTGATGCGTCAATTCTTGTGGGTTATCCGGGGACGATTGCCGGGGCGCGGCAGCAGATGGGCCGTGCCGGGCGACGCGCGGGGACCTCTCTTTCCGTGATGGTGGCGACGCCAGATCCGCTGGACCAGTACCTGGTCGCGCACCCAGAGTACTTCTTCGGTAGATCTCCTGAGGAGGCGCGTGCCAATCCCGATGCATTGAGTCTGTTGGCCGCGCACGTGACGTGTGCAGCCTTTGAGCTTCCTTTCGAGCGGGGCGAGCGTTTTGGGGGTCGCGTGGATGTCGACGCGTTGTTGTCCGGGCTGGCAGCGGAAGGCGTGCTCCACGCCGGTCAGACCCGGTCTGGTGACCGGGCTTATGAGCAATTCACCTGGATTGGGGAGACGTATCCTGCGCAGATGGTGTCGTTGCGCAGCTCGGCAGCGGACAACGTCGTGGTGCGTTCCGCGGAGACGGGCGTCATTGGCACCGTCGATCGGCCTACCGCTCCACTCCTGGTCCATGAGGGCGCGATCTACTTTCACGGGGCTGAATCCTTTTTGATCGAGTCGTTGGATTGGGATCATGGCATCGCGCTGGCACGCCCGGCGGATCTGGACTATTACACGGTTGCCTCGGCGTCGACCAAGGTAGAGCGCCTGCAGCTGCGTCGCCGCGAGCCTGCCGGTGAGGGCTATGTCCATGGTCTGGCCCGCTCGGACGAGGAGGTGATCGTGCACATCAAGCCCACAGCCTTTCGCCGTGTGCACCTGGATTCGCACGAGACCCTGGGCTGGGGCGAGATTCATCTCCCCGAACAGCAGATGGAGACCGAGGCCTTCCGGCTGACGCTCGATGCCGCTGTCGTAGATTCGCTGGCGGATGAGGGGATCATGGTTGCGCCCCTCGACTATGGGCCCGAGTGGCCTCTGATTCGTGCGCAGATCCTGTCCCGCGATGGAGGGAGTTGCCGCCTCTGCGGGCGAACGCCCGAGCCAGGCCACCCCCTTGAGGTGCACCACATCACACCGGTGAGGACCTTTATGGCGCAATATGCACGGCCCTTAGCGCTGCGCCTGGCCCACGCCCCGGAGAATCTGCTGACCCTCTGCGGCATATGCCATCAACAGGTCGAGCGCGCGCGGGGTGCGCGGACAGCGTTGAGCGGGCTGGCCTATCTGCTGAAGCACCTGGTTCCGGTCTTCCTGATGTGCGACCCGGGCGACCTGGGTACTTCAGTGGAGGCGCGCGATGATGAGACCGGGCAGCCTGCTGTTATTGTCTATGACGGTGTGCCAGGCGGGGTGGGATTGTCGCCCCGCCTGGTTGATCTCTGGCCACGCGTGGCCGCTGCAGCGTTGGAGCGGGCCGAAACCTGTCCTTGTATGGATGGGTGTCCTTCATGTGTGGGACCGACCGGCGAGAGCGAACCCGGTGCTAAACCGGCCGCAATCCGGTTGTTGCGGCAAGTGAGGCGACCGGACGGCCTCCGGGACTAACACAGTCAAGCGCTCGGAACCCTTGCGAGGGTCCAGAAACCCTCGCAAGGGAACGGCATGCGATAGCCCCGGGAAGAGGCGCGTTTGATCTCCGTTGGGCTGGTGTATAATGGCGCTATTCGGATAGCAGAACCGCTCGCCAGGACAAGATGCCGATTCTGACCAAGGATACGTTGGAGTTTATCAGCCGCAGCCCAGACCAAACCCTGCGCGTTGGGGCGCGGTTGGGCCGACATCTCAACGGTGGTGATGTCCTGGCCCTCCAGGGAGACCTTGGGTCGGGCAAGACCGTTTTCGCTCAAGGGGTCGGTATGGGCTGGGGAGCGAGCAGCCGGTTGGTGAGCCCAACCTACGTTCTGATCCGTCGCCACCGCCGCCACCAAGACGACCTCGAGCTTTATCACGTCGATCTCTACCGGCTGACAACGGCTGCCGAAGTTGAGATGTTGGGCCTCGAGGAGGTCATTGGCGCGCCAGAGGCCATCAGCCTGGTCGAATGGCCTGAGCGTCACATCGGTTTCTTCCCCCAGGAGCGTCTCTGGGTGCACTTGCGCATTCTTGACGAGTACCGCCGCTCGCTGGTCTTTCAGGCGCAGGGGGTGCGTCATGAGGCGCTCCTCAACCAGTTCAGACAGGAGCTTTTGGGGCTGTGATGCTACTGGCTCTCGATACCGCTACACAGCGTGCAAGCATTGCGCTGCATGATGGGAGTACACTCCGTGCGGAGTGCACGTGGGAGGCCGCGAACCAGCATACGGTTACGTTGCTGCCGCACATCGTGCAGTTATTGGCGAATTCGGGGCTATCGGCGGACGACATCACGGCGGTCGGCGTCTGCATTGGGCCGGGGTCCTACACAGGCGTGCGCATTGGCGTGTCGGTGGCCAAGGGACTGGCGTCGTCGCGCAAGCTCCCGCTGGTAGGTATCACCACACTCGATGTTCTGGTCGCCGCACAGCCCCGGGACGAGCGTCCGCTGTATCCGATCTTCGCCGCCGGGCGTAGCCGCGTGGGCTTTGCTCGCTATCGTTACCGCGAAGGTGGGCCCCGGTCTGCTGGCGTGGGTTGGCAACCCGAGACCGGTGTACAGATCGTCACCTGGCACCAGTTTGCTGAGCAGCTCACGCTTCCTGCGATCGTGGTCGGGGAGATCGAGGCGGGAGGACGTGAAGCGCTGCGGCCGCTGTTTGGGCGGGTGGAGCTGCCCGAACCTGCGCGGCATCTGCGAAGAGCTGGCTATCTGGCCGATATCGCGTGGCGCCGGCTACGGGCCAACCAGGTTGATGCGCCGTCGGCGCTCCTACCACTCTACGCTCGATGAACACTGCCCCTGAAGGGAACAGGGGGACTCCACTGTATCGCCCCAAGGGGTCCATGCACATTCGCCTGATGGAAGGGCGAGACATTCCCGCAGTCATCTCACTGGATCGCCAAGTCTTCCCCGATCCCTGGCCCGAGTCCGCGTATGTGCAGGAACTTTACTTCAACACCAATGCCCACTACTTCGTGCTCGAGCTCCTGGACCCTGCTCAGGCTCGCACGTGGCACACCCACCGGCGCAGACAGTCTGCCCGGCTCATCGGTTTCGTCGGGATGCGGGTCGAGGGGACGCGCGGTCACATCAGCACGCTAGCGCTGCGTCCTGAATGGCGTGGTCAGGGGCTAGGCGAAGTGCTGCTGCTGACGGCGATCGACCAGGCGATCCAAGATGGGGCACGGATGGTCGGCCTGGAGGTGCGGATCTCCAATGAGGTCGCACTGCACCTCTACCGGAAGTGGCAGTTTGTGCAGTACTCGCGGCTACAGCGGTATTACTCCGACGGCGAGGATGCCTATCTTCTGCACGTCTACCTCGACAAGGATCCAACCTACATAAAGCGCATCCGTGAGCGTCTGGCACAGCTGTTCACGGATCTGCAGATCCGTCCTGCGTCGGCGACAACAGACCCCGCTGAGCCATCCGAGCCCGCATTCACCGAGACTGGCGCGGCATAGCGCAAGGAGACACTGAATGGATCGAGAAGAAGCCCTCAACACCCTTGAGACAGAGGTGCGAGCATGCAAGGCGTGTCCCCTGTATCGGGGCCGAACGAATGCCGTTCCAGGCGATGGCCCCGTGGATGCGCTCATCATGTTTGTCGGAGAGGCACCGGGCTTCTACGAGGATCAGCAGGGCATTCCTTTTGTGGGCGCGGCAGGTCGCTTCCTCAATGAGTTGCTCGAGAAATCGGGCATCGACCGCAAGCGCGTCTACATAACGAACGTGATCAAGTGTCGTCCTCCCGCGAACCGCGATCCGGAGATCGATGAGGTGTCCGCCTGCAAGCACTTTCTTGACGCGCAGATCGCGCTCATTAACCCCAAAGTCGTCGTGACGCTGGGGCGTCACTCGATGGCACGTGCGTTCCCCGAGGAGAAAATCTCGCAGGTACATGGGCAGCCGCGGACCATCGCAGGACAGGTCTACTTCCCGATGTATCATCCGGCTGCAGCCTTGCACCAGCCGAGCCTTCGGAGTGTGGTCGAAGCGGATTTTGAACTACTGCGAGAGCTACTTGATGGCAAGTTAGCGGCTGAGACCTATACCCCGCCCCCCGAGGCTGAGCAGTTGTCGCTTTTCTGAGTCGGTGTCTTGATACCATAACGGCACAGGCCATCAAGACGCCTGGAGCCAGGATACTACAAGCAGGTATCCGGCTCCGGGCCCCGCGAGCCTTTCTCGTACCGCCGGCGGATGTTGGGCACCAGGTACTCGGCGAAGGCCCGTTCCACGTCATAGTCGGGCAGCCAGCCCCAATCGCGCCGTGCCGTGCTGTCGTCAAGGTCGGCGGGCCAGGTGTCCACGATTTGTTGGCGCTTGAGATCCGGGGCAAAGCTGATCTGCGCGTCGGGAAAATGGTGCAGCACGTGGTGCCGGAACTCCTCGGCGGACAAACTGAAGCTGGTCACGTTGTACACCGGCCGGCTCAAGGCCTCTCTGGGCGCGCGCGCCAGATCGATGAGCGCTTTCACAGCGTCAGGCATCGCCATGAAAGGAATACGCACATCCTCGCGGACAAAGCATGCGTAGGGCTTACGTTGAGCGGCGGCGTGGAGCATCTCGGGGCCATAGTCGCTGGTCCCGCCGCTGGGCACGGTGAAGGCGCTGACGAGGCCGGGAAACCTCACCGCGCGGAAATCCAGGCTGGTGGGCCGGTCGACGGCCAACTGCCGGTAATGGCGGCTGAAGTAGATGCCGAGGAGCTCGCAGTAGAGCTTGTTGCAGCCGTACATGGTCGTCGGGTAGTTCCACTCCCACTCGCGAACGCGAGGCGCGGCGACCTTTGTCTTCAGATCCGGCAGCCCGAAGACTGCGATTGAGCTGGGGAAGACAAAGCGGACCGGCGCACCGCGCCACTCAGACTGCTGTGCAGCCAGGTGTAACAATCCCAGGGTCCCCTCGACGTTGACCCTATGGGCCGCATCGGGCGAGAACTCCGCTCTGGTCGAGAGCAGCGCAGCCAGATGGTAGATCTCCTCGATCTCGTACTCGCTGACGAGGCGATCCAGCAGCCCGGTGTCGAGGATGCTCCCCTGCACCTGGTGGACATTCTCGGGCAAAGCCGGCAACGGATTAAGATCGAGGGCAAGAATCTGCCGCTCGGACAGTGCGTTTTCTGGCGATTGGCAGGCACCCTCCGCTGAAAGTTGCTGGATCAGTGCCTGCCCCACCTCTCCGGCAGCCCCGGTGATCAACGAGACCTTCGCGCGCATCGTCCCTCCTGGGTGTGCGGTGATCCTGGTGGTCAGTGAAGTTGGGTCGCAGTAACCGATTCAGCGGTTCTGCGACCGGCTGCTGAGGCGCCGGAACGACTGAAGTCGCGCCTGCGAACCCCAAGCATCAGTTGAACTGAGCACCAGTTTAGGCCGGATTGTCGTCAGGCCAAGCCGGTCCGGGGGCAGAGGTGCCTGCTGGTTGTTCCGGGGCGCTCTTGCGGGGGAGCGCGGTGGAACGCGCGGCCCGGAAGCCAGCGAACCCTCGCAGCCCGGGACGCTTGATCTGGGCGGAACGCGTGCTATACTGAAGGAGTACCAAAAAGCACATCGTATTACGGCTGGGGTACGCCAGGTCGTTTGATGGACTGGCGTTGTGATGTGAGGAAGTCCGGTGAAAATCCGGCGCTGTCCCGCAACGGTTACCTCTCTCTTGTAGAGGAAAGCCCGATACTCCGACCCAGTCAGTGCTAGCTGCCCTTCGCGGAAAGGAGGTGGCACGCGACAAGGATGTAGGCTGTCGCCAAACCTTCCCCTTACCTGCGGGGAAGGTTTTTTGTTTGTGCAGGGAACGACCCCATTGGGAGGAAGAGAACCATGAGCAAGCTTGGGACTGTAGTGGCATTGGTCCTTGTCGTGTTGGTCGCCGCAATGCCGGCGCTGGCAGCTGAGTATCCTCAGAACGAGGCCGCGCTGACATGGCTGCGTCAGAGCCAGGAACCCGATGGCGGCTTCTCGTCAGGGTTCGCTGCCGGTTCGGACTTCGGCACAACGGCTGAGGTGATCCTCGCCGGTGTGGCTGCTGGGGCGGATGTCTCGACCTGGGCGTCGTCATCCGGCAAGACTCCCCTGGATTATGTGGCATCGCAGGTCGCGGCTGGTCAGGTGACTGACGTGGGTGACCTGAGTAAGGCGACGTTTGTCGCCGTGGCGACGGGGCAGGACCCACGATCCTTTGGCGGCGTCGACCTGGTCTCGAAGATGGGCGCACAGCAGAACACTGCTACGGGGCAGTACGGCGATACTTTGTTCAAGCATGCTTACGCCGTCCTGGCGCTCCACAACGCGGGTGCACCGGTTCCCGAGAGTGCCGTGAGCGCCATGACCACGCAGTTCACCGATGATGGCGCGTGGGCCCTCTTTGGAGGCACGACTCCCGGCACCGCGGACACGAACACAACAGCATTGGTGATGCAGGCGCTGGTCGCCGTAGGACGATCGGATGCAGCCGCCGGCGCAGTGCCCTATCTGCAGCGTATGCAGAATGCGGACGGTGGGTTCCCGTATCAGAAGCCATCGGCCTGGGGTACCGATAGCGATGCCAACTCGACGGCTGTTGTGCTGCAGGCGCTGAAGGCCCTGGGCGTGCCGCTCGCGTCGTTCGCATCCAGCGGGACCGATCCTGTGGGTGCGCTGCTGGCGCTTGCCGACAGCGCGAGCGGAGCTTACTTCTGGCAGGCCGCCGTTCCCTATGCCAATATGCTCGCTACGGCCCAGGCCGTTCAAGCGACCGAGGGCATGACGTTGGTCGTCTTGAACGTGGTGGGCGCCTCGCGGTCACCGCAGGCTGGAGCTTTGGCACCGGCAACGCCGCTTTTGCCCGAGTCGGGTGCGTGGATGGGCGCCGGTGTGACCCTTCTGCTGACCGGAGCGGTATTCATCGCGGGTGCGATCGCAAGGCTGGGGCGTGCGGCCCGCGTGCGCGCGGAGCACCGGCCCCGGTAGGAACATAGGCGGACAGGACTACGGCGTGACGCAGAGAGGTCGATTCGTGGTTCGTTTTCTGGGACCAGGGGCAAGGGTTGCTTTGCCCCTGATCCTGTTGCTGTTGGTCGGCAGCGCTCCGGTCCGGGCTCAGGATGGGGGCAACCAGGCCGGTCTCGTCGTGGTGCACGGCGACGGTCGGGTCATCACCCGCTGTGTGCGCTTCGATGAGCCGCAGATCTCGGGGCTGACGTTGCTGCAGCGCTCAGGCATCGCTTCCTCTGCTGAAACGGGGCCGATGGGATCCACGATATGTTCGCTCAACAACGAGGGATGCCCGGTCTCGGATTGCTGGTGCGAGTGCAAAGGGAGTCCATGCGCCTACTGGATCTACTTCCAGCGCAATCCGGATGGCTCCTGGGGATATGCCAACATCGGGGCGGCGATGCGCCAGATCTCTCCCGGTGATGTCGATGGTTGGATGTGGGGGGACACGACCTCAATGCCGCCTGCAGTGAGCTTTGAAGCCATCTGCGGGTCGGCAGAGCCAGCGGCTACAGAGCCGGCGGCTCCGCAGCCAGCGGCTACGGAGGCGCTGGCCTCGACGGCAAAGCCCCCCGCAATCACAGCCGTGCCTACGACGGTGGTTCCCACGATGACGTCCACTGTCGAGGCTGTCGCCAGCCTGACGGCGACGGTGCAGCCTGATCGTGCGACGCCGACGCCTTGGCCCTCCAGGACACCGGCTGCCACCGCTACAAGCATCCCCGCAACGTCCACCGCTGCGCCTCTGCCGTCACCAACAGAGCCTTCGCTGGCACCGACTGGAGCACCGAGTCCTGCACCCCTGGCCCCCGACGTCGAGGAGACAGGGAAGGCGTCGGGTTACCTTGCCTTCGTACTCGTTCTTGGGGTGATCGGGGGTATCTCGTACCTGCTGCGCCATCGGCGCAAAGGAACGTAGTCGTGGTCGATCCGGCGCAGTCTCTCCGCCGGGCTCGCCTGCTGCGTTGGGCGATCTATGGTCTGACGTCGCTGGTCGGGATCGTGGCGTTTGCCTACCCCTTCTTCCTGCCTGCACTGGCATCGTCAGGCGGATCGGCGCACGCCGTCGACTCACCGCTCTTTCTTGGATTGTTGGGCGGGTTCTCCCTCATTGGACTGTTGCTCGAGGCGCAGGGCGACGCGGCCTCCGATGCCAAGCAAACCGCGCTGCTGGGTGTGTTGGTGGGGCTGAACGCGGTTCTCGGGTTTCTGGAGACGGCGATTCCCGGGCCGGGTGGATTCAGTCCGATCTTCTTCCTGATCATTGTCGGCGGCTACATCTTCGGCGGGCGCTTCGGCTTCCTCCTTGGATCATTGACGCTGTTTGTCTCGGCGCTCATCACCGGAGGGCTCGGTCCCTGGCTTCCTTACCGGATGCTCGTGTCCGGGTGGATCGGGATGGGCGCCGCATTGATAGTTCCTCTGAACCGCGCGCTGCGCGTCCAGGGCACAAAGTGGGAACTTGTTCCGCTGGCGCTCTATGGCGGACTGTGGGGCCTTCTCTTTGGTGCGTTGATGGACCTCTGGTTCTGGCCCTTTGCGATCGGCCCTGAGACGCAGCACTGGCAGGCCGGCGTGGGTCTGGGAGATACGCTCCAGCGGTTCTTGGCCTTTTACATCGCGACATCGATGGTGTGGGACCTGGTGCGGGCCGTGGGCACCATCGCGATGCTCTTGTTGTTCGGGGCGCCCACACTGCGCACGCTCCGCCGCTTTGCCCGGCGCTTTGTCTTCACGGTGGTGGCTCCGGCCCCCGAGGCCCGGCCGGGTATACCTGAAGCGCGCGAGGGGAATGCCTGATGCACCCCGTCGTATGGTTCGTCTGGATTGGCGCCGCTGCTCTGGTCCCCCTCGTGACCCGCGACCCGTTCTCCCTGGTCATTGACTTCGCGATCACGTGTGTGGTGGTGGATGCCATCCGGGCACGCCCGTTCGCTGACATTGCCCCCGCATTTGCCTCGCCCCTGCGCTTTGCCCTGTTTGCCGTCCTCGTGGGTGCGCTGTTCAACGGGCTCACCAGCCACGTCGGTGAGACGATCTTGCTGCGGTTGCCCGATGCCATCCCCCTTATCGGTGGTCCACTGACGGGCGAGTCGCTCATCTATGGGGCCATCAACGGCCTGATCCTGGCCACGCTCTTCAGCGCGTTCGCCGCGCTCACGCTTGCGGTACCTGTACGCGATCTCATCGCCTACCTGCCGCGCGCCTTCTATCCGATCGCAGTCGTGTCGGCAATCGCAGCCACCTTCGTACCGAGCAGCGTGCGCCAGTTCCAGCAGGTGCGCGAGGCCCAAGCGATCCGCGGTCACCGTATGCGTGGCCTGCGCGACTGGCTGCCGCTCTTTATGCCGGTGTTGATCGGCGGTCTGGAGCGCGCATTGCAGCTTGCGGAGGCGATGACGGCGCGTGGCTTTGCTGCCGGCGGTGGGGAGCCGCAAAGCCGAAGCGCTGAGGCGCGGAGAGGCAGCAGCACACTGTCGCAGGTCGTTCTGGCGGTGGGTTTGGGAGCTGTGCTTGCCGGTGGGGTGCTGCGGCTTCTGCCCGGTGGGGCAGAATGGCGCGGCCTCGATCTGTCCTTGCCCTTGCTGATCCTCGGGGCGACGGCAACCGTGTGGGTGGTCTGGCGTGCGGGAAGTCAGGTGCACCATACGCGGTATCGCCGTTCCACCTGGACGGGTGTCGATGTTGTGTGCATCCTCTCCGCTGTGGTTGCCGTGCTACCGCTCATGATCTTTACGTTTCGAGGGGGGCCTGGCTATAGCCCTTATCCCCGTCTCGCGTTACCCACGTTCGATCTCCGTCTGGGACTCCCTCTGTTGGGACTGCTAGCGCCGATCTGGGGGCTCCAGGCGCGCCAGGCCACCACTCAGCGTGTGGAGAAGCCAGATCGGACCGGGTTTACCGCAGAGGAGGGCCGGAAGTCATGATGATCACGGGTGATCGACTCAGCTTCCGCTATCCGGCGGCGCCGAAGCTGGCCCTTTCAGAGGTGTCGTTTACGGTGTCCGACGGCGATTTCGTCATCGTTGCCGGGCCTTCCGGTGCGGGGAAGTCGACGCTGCTGCGCAGCCTGAACGGTCTGGTCCCCCATTTTACAGGCGGCACGATCTCGGGTCGTGTCATCGTCGACGGGTTGGATCCGATCGCTGCCGGGCCACAACGGATGTGTCGTCATGTCGGGTTCGTCTTCCAGGACCCGGAGTCCCAGTTTGTGATGGATCGGGTGGAGGACGAGATTGCCTTCGCGCTGGAAAATGCAGCCATGGCGCCCCAGGAGATGCAAGGGCGAGTTGTCGAGGTACTCGATCTGCTCGACCTGACGGCGTTGCGAGGACGCTCGCTGGCCACGCTTTCCGGCGGAGAGAAGCAGCGGGTGTCGATTGCGGCGGCGCTGGCACTTCGGCCCAGAGTTCTTGTGCTCGATGAGCCCACGTCACAACTCGACCCTGAGTCAGCGGAGGATGTGCTGACCGCCGTCGCCCGGCTCAACACCGAGCGGGGGCTCACGATCGTGTTAGCTGAGCACCGGTTGGAGCGGGTGTTGTCGTTCGCCAACCGCATGATCTATGTCCCTGGCGGAGGCAAGGGGGCCATTACCGGAAGCCCGCGGGATGTCGTGGGCGCCATCGAGTTGGCGCCCCCTGTCGCGAGGCTGGGAAAGGCGCTGGGGTGGTCGCCGCTTCCCCTCACGCTCGAGGAAGGGAAAGCCTTTGTCGGTGGAAGGGTGTTCGACATCGCCGCGGGTGCTCCACGGACGGGCACACTGCCCGTGCCCTATCTGACCGCGGAGTCGCTGGATGTGACCTATGCTTCCAGGGGGAATGGGGGCGGTACGAAGGTGGTCTCTGGCGCGAGCCTGCGCCTGGCCAGGGGGGAAGTCACCGTCCTGATGGGACGAAACGGCGCAGGTAAAAGCACGCTGCTCAAGAGCCTGGTCGGCCTGGTGCGACCCCAACGAGGGCAGGTGCGACTGGGTGGGCGGGATATTACCACAGCTCCAGTGGCCGAGATTTGCCGTGACATTGCCTATCTGCCCCAGGATCCCAACGCGCTGCTCTTTGCCGAAACGGTGATGGAGGAACTGCAGGTCACGCTGCGCAACCACGGCATCGCGCCCTCAGATGCGCCGGTGCCTGCCGCAGCGCTGCTCGCGGAGTTGGGCCTGGCGGACAAGGCGGACGCCTATCCGCGCGACCTCAGCGTGGGGGAGCGCCAGCGGGTCGCGCTGGCTGCGATGATGGTCACCCGGCCCGGCGTGGTCCTGCTCGATGAGCCAACGCGCGGGCTCGACTACGAGGCCAAGGATCGCCTTGCCGGACTGATCCGGCAGTGGCGCGACGCGGGGCTCGCCATCCTGCTGGTGACCCACGACGTGGAGCTTGCTGCGGCGGTTGCGGATCGTGTGCTGATGATGGTGGACGGGAAGATCGAGGCCCGGGGCGATCCCCACGACGTGTTGACGAGCGCCAGGGGATTTGCGCCCCAGATCGCGCAGCTGTTCCCCGGCTCGGGGTGGCTGACCGTGCCGGAGGTATTGGAGGGGTTGGCTTCCTGATGCGTGCGACCGGTTGGGACATCCGGTCGTATGCGTGTTATTCGCGTAATGGCTTACGTCGTTCGGCCTGTTGGCGCTTGATGATCTGGGCCGCACCGCGGAAATGGGTGGGATCGCTGATCTGGCGGCGCGCTGGTTTCTCCAGGCCGGGGCGGATGAGCCTTACCAGCTTGTCGACATCAGTCTGCTTGGGGATCTGAGAGCGCAGGGCCAGCCCCAACGCGTAGTTGGAGGCGGCATCGGCCCAGTCCCATTCCATTCGCAACTCGTCGGCCTTGGAGTGATAGGCGCGCTTGTCCCAGGCCTTTGCCGACTGCTCCGCATCCTCGTAGATGGTGTGGAGCGCGGTTCCAGCGACTGACAGCAGGTCGCGAGCCAGCTCCGGGTCTTTCTCGATCTGCTCGGGTACGTGCACGGTGAGGATCTCCGCCACAACCCGAAGCTGTTGGTTTCTTTCCTTGATTGCCACAGTTTGCTTCCCTCAGATGGGTGTTTACGAGCCGGGTAAGCGGGAGCGAATGGCCTCCTTGGCCTGTGATCCCAACCGGCTCAGTTGTTCGAACTGCTGCTCGATCTGTTGGGCCAATCCCAGGTGCTCGCGCTCGACGTAGTAGGCAACGCCGATGGACCCGGGCCCGGCATGGACGCCAAGTTCAACGGGCACACGCATCAGATAGCTTTCGACGCAGTTGAGCTGGGCCTTCAGGGTGTCGAGCAGACTGCGTCCCTCCTGCTCGTCTTCGGCGTAGTGTACGGTCAAGTGAATGGGATCGTCCTTGGCTTCGTCTACCGTGCGCTCAACCAACGTTTCGAGGCCCTTGCTACGTCGCCGAGCCTGCCCTATCAGGCTGACCTTGTTGTTGTGTACCCGCACCAACGGTTGGATCTTCAGGAGGCTACCCACTTTGCCTGCGGCGCTGGACAGCCGTCCTCCCTTCAGGGCATAGCTCACACTCTCCAGAAGGGCGAAGACACCGGCGTTGGGGACCGCGTTCTTGGCCTTGGCAATGACACGGTCCAGGGATGCACCCTCGGCTGCAGCCCGCGCCGCCTCCAAGGCCACAAACCCCTCGCCCATCGCGGTCGTTTCGGTATCGACCACCACGACCGGTACGGGGCTATCCTGGGCCGCCAGCTCGGCTGCATTGCAGGTGCCGCTCTGCTTGCCGGCAACGTGGATAGAGACGATGCCCTTTGCCCAGGTTGCCAGGCTCCTGTAGATCTCGGCAAACTTGGCCGCGGCCGGCACCCCTGTGTGAACTTCCATTTCCGGGTTGGCCCGCACTCTCCGGAAGAACTCGGGTGGTTCGATGGTCTCACCAGAGATAAAGGCTTCGCTTCCCAGGTGGACCCAATAGGGCACGACCCGGATGCCGTAGCGTGCCAGCAACTCAATCGGAAGGCTTGCGGCAGAATCGGTGACGACTGCAACTGTGGCAGTGGCTTCCACGGGACCCTCCTGATCCGGGAGACCTCCGGCGTCATGCTCGAGCGGGACGTCTCTCCCAGTATTGAAATTCCCACCGTGTTCTGGTAGGATAGCGCTTGTCGTCGGTGCCTACGGCTACCAGATTCCGACGGACAGAGTTTAGCAAATTCGGTATGTGATGCAAGCGTCCTCGCCTTCGAGCTATCGACCGGCGGGGCGTGGGTACCCTGGTTGGGAGGATAGAGAGCGTGGCACGGACAGCCGTCTTCGCCGGCCTTGTCGTTGATGAGATGGATCGACCTGTCGCGGTCACCCAGGTCGGACCGGATGCTTTCTACGTCGTGGATGATGAGGGCTTTCTGCGCCACGTTCCCTCGGAGTCCGTAGACCGCCACGTCCTGGTAGCTCTGCAGGAGGGCGTTCTCTCGAACCGGGAGGCCGTTGTCCAGGCGATGTTGGATTATCTGGGCAAGGACGATCTCTTCACCAAGGCAGCTGTGGAGAGCTCGCTTGGGCAGATGGGTGAACAGATGCAGCAGTTGCTCAACGTTGGGTTGCCGGAAGAGGCGCGGCAGTGGCTGGGCTTGATGGGGTTTCGCGTGGTCATCGATGTGCACGGCGAGGTCGTCGATCTCGAGATGCCGGGCACTGCTGACCCCGACGACGAGTGATTCGGAACGGTCTCGGTCGTAGACTATGGCGTGGCGTTGGCAGGCCACGCTGTTTTTGTGGGGGAGGTGCAGGTGGATTGGGGTGCGTGGCTTTCAGCTTTCGGCCTGGTCTTCGTTGCTGAGCTAGGGGACAAGACGCAGCTGGCAGTCGTGTCTCAGACGTGCAAGTTCCGGCGTCCGTGGGCTGTTTTCCTTGGCGGCAGCCTCGCATTGACGGCAGTGACAGCGATCGGCGCAGCCGGTGGCCGGGTGCTCAATGCGCTTGTTCCTCAGGATGTCATCCGCATCATCGCTGCCGCTGCTTTCGTTGTGATGGGGGCTCTCATCTGGCGCGAAGCGAAGAAGGCTGACGCCCGCGCTGAGTGCGACCTTCCTGGAGAAGCGGGGTGTGAGCTGTCACGGGGTTTCTGGGACTGGCGTGCGTTTGGGGCAACGTTCAGCCTCCTCTTCCTTGCCGAGCTGGGGGATAAGACGCAGTTGGCCGTGTTGGGCCTGGCGAGCAAGACGCCAACCGCCTGGATCGCGTTCAGCGGCGGTGCCGTCGCGTTGACCTGTGTCACCGCCATTGGGGTTCTGGGTGGGGAGAAGCTGTGTCAGTGGATTCCCGAGCGGCTGTTGCTGCGCATCTCTGCCGGTGCTTTCGTTGTGATGGGCGTGCTGATGGGGGTGGGAATCCTGTAACCCGGTGTTTGGGGATACAGATCGCGCGGGGCGGTGGACTCTAGCCACCGCCCCGCTTCTGTCAGTCAGGCCTCCGGCGAGACCTGGTTCTGGCGATTACCTCTGCCCGACCACATCGGGCGTCCGGTCTCATCGCGCGATGAAAGTGAGGTGTGCATTGGGTGAAGATCACGCTTGAGCGAGGCAAGGTGGTACCCAGCATCGCGATCTTCATGGTGCCGGGTGTTCCGGGGCCATGGGCTGTTTTCACACGGGTGAAGAAGCGCCCACGGCTCGGGAGAGCACGTGGGCGCGCATACCTTGAGAAGCGGTCTGGGACTACGCCGAGGGCAGCCAGAAGCAGATGGTTAGCCCGCCTCCCGGTGTGAGGTTGGGCCAGATGTGCCCCCGGTGTGCCTGGATGATCTGCTGCGCAATGGCCAGGCCCAGGCCCGAGCCTCCGGCGGCCCGGTTGCGCGAGGTTTCCCGCCGCCAGAAGCGATCGAACAGCCGTGTCAGATCCTCCTCGGGGAGGCCCGGACCATTGTCCGCGAAACAGGCCGTCACGCCGTTGTCCTGGGCCCTGAGGCTGATTTGCACGGCACACCCATCGGGGAGATGCCGGACGGCGTTGCCGAGGATGTTGTTCAGCACCTGGGTCAGTCGCGCATAGTCTGCTTGCACCAGAGGCAGGGGTGTCTCCACCAGGGGTTCAGCCACCTGGATGGCCTTCTCGTGAAGCGCGTCGCGATGGGCCTCCATGGCCCGCATCACTGCTTTGTGGAGGTCGAGCGGCTGCAGATCGAGCTGCAATTGCCCCGCGTCAGCCAGTGCCAGCGTTCGCAGATCCTCGACGAGGCGGTTGAGCGTGCGCACCTGGTCGAGCGCCGGTTCGATGTTCTCGGGGGTTGGGTCGTACACCTGATCCGCCAGGGCTTCCAGCGAGCTTTGGAGGACGGCGAGGGGGTTTCGCAGCTCATGGGCGATGTCGGCAGTCTGGGCGCGACGCGCTGTTTCTGCCTGTTCGAGACTGCTCGCCATCTGGTTGAAGCTCGCGGCCAACCGTGCGATCTCATCCTGACCGTGCACGTCAACACGGCTGTCGAACTTGCCCTGCGCGATGACTTCTGCGGAGCGGGTGAGCGACCGGACGGGTGAGACGATGCTACGGGTCAGGAGGACAGCAATGACGAATGCGGCGATCGCTGCGGCGCCCCCGCCCAACACCAGGGCCCAACGCAACCGTGTCAAATAGGCGGCCGCCGGCTCATCGAGCGCCTGTATCATGCCCGGGTGCTCATCAAGGACCAAATAGCCGATCGTCTTCTCGCCCAGGGTCAATGGCATCGCGGCAGCGGTGTCAGCCTGGCTGAGTCTTCCGTCTGGCTGCCCGGACGTGCTGGCGATGATCATCCGCTCAGCGTTTGCGACGCGATAGGATAGCGCCTGCTCCATCGGGGTTCCCATATTCCCGCGTCCACGGCCCCTGATGGGGAAGACCAACTCCGGGAGGACTTGCTGCAGGCCAGTCCAGCTGCCGCGCTCCTCGTAGTAGGCGATGAGCACTTGGGCCATAGTCGACGTGCGCCCGCTGTAAAGCGTCGCGTAGCGGCGGAGTGCCGTCTCCGAGCTATATCCGGCGATCAGGGCCACGGCGCTCACGGCGATCAGGATCACTGCCCCGAAAGCTAAGAGCCATTTCTGCAGAAGGTTCATCGCATTCAGTCGTTGAAGCGGTAGCCGATCCCGCGAACCGTACCGATATAGACCGGTTCGGTGGGGTCATCTCCGAGCTTTTGCCGGAGGTTCTTGATGTGGACGTCGATGGTGCGCTCGTAGGCCTCAAAAGCCACGCCCTGGACTGCCTCGAGCAGATCTGCTCGCGAGAAAGCACGCCCGGGTGCACTCATCAATGTGGCCAGGAGGTCGAACTCGGTGGGCGTGAGGTCCAATACCTTACCCTCCTTGCGCACCTCTCGACGTCCCTTATCGAGGGACACTCCATGCTGCTCCAGCACCTCGGCGGTGGGCTGTACGTTCTGGGCTCTTCGCAACACGGCGTGCACCCGGGCAACCAGCTCGCGGGGGCTGAAGGGCTTGGTCACGTAATCATCGGCACCAAGCTCCAGTCCCAGGATGCGATCCATCTCCTCTACGCGTGCCGTGAGCATGATGATGGTGATGTCGGGGCGCTCGGCGCGAATCCGCCGGGTGAACTCGAGCCCGTCCATCTGGGGCATTTGAAGATCGAGCACGACCAGGTCCGGCTTCGTCTCGCGGGCCGCAAACAGCGCATCACGCCCATTCCCCGCCGTGGTGACCTGGTAGCCGTCCTTCTCGAGATAGCTCCGCACGACGCGGACGATCTCTGCCTCATCATCGACCACGAGGATTTTCTGTTTCACACTACCTCCGCCTGAGCGCTCAGCCCAGCGCAACGTCGAGAATCATCATGACGGCGAAGCCTACCATAACCCCGATGGTGGCCAGGTGGACGTTGCCGCGCGAGTGGGACTCGGGCACGAGGTCCTCGACCACGACGAAGATCATGGCCCCCGCGGCAAAGGCGAGGGCGAACGGCAGGATTGGGCGGAAGAGCAACACGGCCGCCGCTCCCAGCACACCCGCGACTGGCTCAACGAGGCCCGACAGTTGGCCGAACCAGAAGCTTTTCAGGGGCGAGATCCTGGTCGTGCGCAGTGGCATTGCCACAGCCAGCCCCTCAGGAAAGTTCTGGATGCCAATGCCAAGGGCGAGGGCGATGGCGCCAGCAACCGAAGCCGAAGGAATCCCCGCAGCAGCTGCGCCGAAGGCTACGCCCACCGCGAGCCCCTCGGGGAAGTTGTGCAGCGTGATGGCCATCACCAGCAACGTGATCCTGCGCCAGGTGGTCTTGAGGCCTTCAGGATGATCCTCGCCCACGTGGAGATGGGGCAGGACGCGGTCGAGCAAGCGCAGGAAAATCCCACCCAGAAGGAATCCGATCGCAGCAGGTAACCATTCAGGCAGAGCCAGCTCTGCCGACATCTCGATGGCCGGTGCCAGCAGCGACCAGAAGCTTGCCGCGATCATCACGCCCCCGGCAAACCCGAGCATGAAATCGATCAACTGGTGATTGACCTCTTTTTTCAGGAAGACGCCCGCTGCTCCAAGGGCAGTCATCGCCCACGTGAAGAGCGTGCCAAAGAGGGCCTGGATGACGGGTGGAAATTGCTCGAGAAACGCGATCATAAGTCCTCCCAGGGTGGAAATCTGTGTGCATTGTAGCGTGATCCATTTCCCGTGGCAACGAGTTGCCCTTTGCGGTGGTGGCGCTATAGTGCTGGAGGAGTCTATAGCCCCTGGAGCTTTCAGGATTGGGTCGCCGCCGCTGGTCACAGTGCCTGGCGAACCACGTCACTCACACCATCGAAGGGAGGGAGACGGCATGCGTTTCAAACGGTCTGCAGGCATTCTGGTGCACCCCACCTCGCTACCCGGCTCATACGGCATTGGAGAGTTGGGACAAGAGGCCTATGCCTTTGTTGACCTCTTGGTTGAGAGTGGGCAGTCCCTCTGGCAGATCCTGCCCCTGGGCCCCACCGGGTACGGGGACTCGCCCTATGCGTGCTTCTCGGCGCTTGCCGGCAATCCCCTTCTTATCGGGCTCGATGAACTCGTGAAGGAGGGGGACATCGACCTGGCTGATCTGGCGCAGGTGCCCGATTTCCCCATGGACCGGGTGGACTTCGGCCCGGTCATTACCTTCAAGACCGCGATTCTGCGACGTGCGGCGCGCGCGTTTCGCGAAAAGGCGGACAAGGCCCGACGTGCGGCCTTCGATCGCTTCTGCCGCCAGAACGCGGACTGGTTGGATGACTTCGCGCTCTTCATGGCGCTCAAGGATGCCCATGGCGGGGCGGTATGGAACACGTGGGAGCGCGGGCTGGTGACGCGACACCCCGAGGCGATGGCGGCCTGGCGGGAGCGGCTCGACGAGTCCGTCTTTGCCCAGCGCTACTACCAGTTCCAGTTCTTCAAGCAATGGACTGCGCTGAAGGCCTATGCCAACGACAAGGGTATTCAGATCGTGGGCGACATCCCGATCTTCGTCGCCTATGACAGTGTGGACGTCTGGGCGCACCCCAATCTCTTCTACCTGGATGAAGATCTGTTGCCGACAGAGGTGGCGGGCGTACCGCCCGATTACTTCAGTGCAACCGGGCAACTGTGGGGCAACCCCCTCTACCGGTGGGATGTGATGGCTGAAGATGGCTACGCGTGGTGGGTACGACGCTTCTCCCAGACGCTGTCGACAGTCGACATCGTGCGGCTGGATCACTTCCGTGGTTTTGCCGCCTATTGGGCCGTCCCTGCCGGAGAGCCTACGGCCATCAACGGGCAGTGGCGCAAGGGGCCGTCGAGTGCGTTCTTCGCAGCGATCCGCGATGCGCTCGGCGAATTGCCCATCATCGCCGAGGACCTGGGACACATCACCGGCGACGTGCTGGAGTTGCGTGAGACTTTCAGCCTTCCGGGAATGAACGTGCTGCAGTTTGCCTTTGCCACCGACGCCGGCAATCCCTATCTGCCGCACAACCTCGAGCACAACTCGGTGATCTACACGGGCACGCATGACAATGACACGACGATGGGCTGGTATGCTACCCGCGAGGAGCCGGAGCTGCAGACCTGCCTCGACTACATCGGACCTACGACGGAGCCCATCACCTGGGCTCTGATGCGGCTGGCCTACCGTTCGGTCGCCGATCTAGCAATCACGCCGCTGCAGGACGTTCTGGGGCTGGGGACCGAGGCGCGGATGAACACGCCGGGCCGGTTCGGGAACAACTGGGCGTGGCGGTTCAAGCTGGAGGACGTCAAGGCTGAGGACCGCGCCAAGCTCGCTGCGATGGCGTTGACCTATGGGCGTAAGGAGCCCGAGGCAAAGCAGGAACGTCCGAAGTGGATGTGAGGGTGTAGGAGCCAGAACCCTTGCGAGGGGTTCTGCGTGGAGTGCGTGGGAGAGCAGAACCCTTGCGAGGGTGCGGAAACCCTCGCAAGGGAAGAGAGAATCCCTCGCAGGGTTTCCGTACCCTGCGAGGGAAGAGCGGTTAAGGGGCGGGCGTTGGCTCGGGCGTGGGGGTGGCGGGGAGGTTCAGGAAGTCCTCGCGCTTGCTCTCCACCATGGCCTTGACGAGGTACTCCGCAACGCGCACGTAGTAGGGCGAGTCTGACGACTTGGCCGCATACGTGGTATCCTCGGTGTTTTGAGCGCCAATCGTCAGCACGTGGGTCTCGCCATCGTCGGTCTCCAGGGTTACGACGGCTTTGGGTGCATCCATCCCATAGGCAGGGTCCTCGGTCGTGCCCAGGGGTTCTGCCAGCGTGAGTGAGCTCGCGTTGCGCACGATGGGATTGGTCTTCCCCGGCGCGACGGTCTCGTCCTCTGCCAGGTCAGCCAGCGTCCAGTTCTCGCCGTCCTTCACGAAGACGAAGGTTCCCTGAGCGTTCTCCAGCACCGCGCCGGTGATGGTCGCCTGGTCGATGCTGGTGTAGGACGTGTCGATCCAGCTCGTGATGCGGGTGTAGAGTTCCCAGGTCGAGAGCTCGGTCGTGAGGTAGGTCTCAGCCTGGCCATCGACCCGGAAGTGGGTCGCGGTGTAGCGGGGCGCGCTGCCAAGGAATACGGTATGCATCTTGCCGTCAGCCGTTTCGAAGTCCAAGCGTCGCTGGAAGGCATCCGCTGCCACCTCGAGCTGCTTGTGGTTGGCTTCTGATTGCGCAACGAGCGTGGTAGCATCGAGCGCGATTAGGCTCTCGATGACGGGCGTGATGACCGACGTCTGGGCCGGGAAGTCACCGGACTCGGGCAAGACCCACGTCCCCTCTAGCTTGCGGAGCGCAATGGCCTCACCCAGGTTGTCCGTGATCTTCAGCGACACGACGTCGTCGACCGTCACGTCGGGGAACAGGGGCTCGCCGGTTCCCGATGAGACCTGGCGTGGCCAGAAGACGATCACGCTCAGGATCACCTGTAGCACCAGAACGCCCAGAAGGATCTGCTGATGCCGTTTCATGCTTCTACCTCCTCCGAATCAGCGTCGGCGGCCTTTCTGTCAGCGGAAGACTCCGCTGCAGCGTCCTTGCCCTCGGGCCTGCGTTTACGGGGCTTGTAGCCCACGTCTTCAGGGGCAAGCAGCTCCATTGGCGCCTCATTGCGGCGCCGCACGCTGCTGACGATGCCGATTGCTATTACCGAGATGAGCGCCAGGCCATAGTTAACCACTTCCCAGAACGACTGCGCATTCTCGGTCATCGATACCAGGACCCGCGACGCACTGCCACGCGAGCGGATCTCCAGTAGATCCAGATCCTCGACACTCCAGGCGATGGCGTTCTGCACCAGCTTGAGGTTGTTCAGATAGCGGTCGCCGCTGAGCGTGTAGGAGAGCTGAAGCACGACATCGTCGACGAACTCCATACTGCCGATGACGACCATGCGAGCGGTGCTGGGCGAGACCTCGATGGTACCCACGTTGACCTGGGGTGTGGCGGTTGGCGTCTGCGTTGCGTCGGCCTCGGACTCCGGTTCCGGCGCTTCTTCTACGGTCGCTTCGGGCTCGAGCGGCGAGGGTTTGCCCTTGAAGAAGGACTCGAAGGCCCCCCGTGCCGACACGGCCAAGGTGTAGGACTGGGTTGCGCTCACTTGGGCGAACCCGGTCTCCGGGTAGAGTGTGAAGTCTGGCTGGATGTTGTAGCCGGTCGCCGTCCAGGATTCGGGCGAGGACTTGAGCAGTACCTCGACCTCACGTGCGGCATTCTTGGCCGCATCGACGGTGATCGGTGAGGCCCAGTTCAGCGTGACCGCAGATAGCCCGGAGACGATGGGGTTGTTCTGCGCCATACCGTCCGAACGGATGTCGACGAACTGCGGGTAGTCCAGCGCCTGGATCTCCTGAACCTGGTAGCCGCCTACCTCACGCACGACGGGGATGGGGAAGGGCTCGTTCTGAGCATCCATCACCAACGTGTCCTCGACGGTGAACCCGTAGTGCTGCAGCATTTCGCGAAGCCCGCCGACGACGGGCGCCGACCCCAGGCCACCGCTGTACTGATCGTAGGTGATGCCCATGTTTCCGGCGGCGACGATCAGGGCGCCCCCGCGCATCAGGTGCTGGTCGATGGCGTAGAGCGCCTTCTCATCGAGGTTCTGCGGGCCGATCACGACGAGCACGTTGATGTCGCCATCGACAACGCCCGTGGTCAGATCGACGGTGCGGACCTCGTACTCCTCACCAAGGGCCTCGCTGATCTGGTCCCAGGAAGAGAGTGGCTGAACCAACTGACCGAACATATCCGTAGTCTGGGTTGCGGGGGGCGTCCAGAGACCCACGACCTGCAGGAACCCGGACGACGTGCGCTTGAGCGTGGACTCGATGGCGGTACGTACGTCGGCCTCGCTCAGCTCACCCTGGGGGTAGATAACCTGTGCCTGCTCGCCCGATCCCAGGACCATGTAGAGGTAGTAGCTATCGCCGGAGAAGAGCGAGGCTGCCAGCGGTTGGATCCCGTACTGGTCATAGAGCTCCTGGCGGGTGACCCCGCTGTCTGCGGCGTCGGGGTCCACAAAGCGGTAGGTGAACGTCCCGTTCGAGCGGCCCGCAATGTCCTGAAGCACCGTCTCGATCGTGGCGGGGACGTCGGCAAGGACATCGGGAAGCGTGTTGGGCGTGACGTAGGCGACCAACTCGACCGGTTCTGTGAGGGAGGCCAGGATGGCATCGATGTTCTGGAAGCCGTAGGTCACCTTCTTGATGTTGCTGGTCAGGTCGTATTCCAGATTCTTGAGGCGAACATCAGTGCCGCCATCGGGTGATGCCTTGACCTCGATCAGGTCGTTGAACGTGAGCACGGCGCTCTGATCGCCATACTGGATGAGGATGTCGAAGTAGGAGTTGATGATGGAGGCCTCGTAGCGCCCGGTGACCTGGAAGGGCGTGGGGCGGATACCGTAGACCTGATTGGCTTCAGCTTCCTTTTCCGGCTCCTGGGCGGGATCGATGATCTCCAGCCGCACCGTGCCGCCGGAGGCGACCGCATACTCCTGGAGCATATCGCGTACCGTGGGCACGAGGGGGGCCAGGAGGGGGTGGGTCTTCTCGCTGAAGTAGCCCCGGATCAGCAGCGGCTCCTGCAGCGTCCGCAGCAGTTCCTTCGTCGTCTGCGACAGGGTGTATTCCTTGTACTGGGTCAGGTCGAGGCGCAGGCCGCGCAGGGGCGCGCCCCAGACGTTGACCATCAGCAGGTTGACCGCGACGAGCGCCGAGGTGATCGCGATGCCGCGCCGCTTGGGCGCTCCCTGCTCCGCCTCGCTCCAGCCCTTGGACTTGAGCGACAGGACGTTGAGGGTGAGGAAGATGCCGGCCAGCGTGACGTAGTAGGCCAGGTCGCGCAGGTCAATCACGCCGCGTTGGATCGAGGCAAAGCGACTGCCAGCGCCGACGGCCCGCAGAACGTCCCCGATCTGGTTGCCGAAGAAGTCGGTGACCCCGGTCGTGCCCACGCCATAGAGCAAGCCACAGAGGAGCACGGTGGCGATGAGCGACACGATCTGGTTGTCGGTGCGTGATGAGACAAAGAGGCCGATGGCGGCATAGGCGCCGGCGAGCAGGATGGCGGCGAGGTACCCGCCGAAGACGGGACCCCAGTCGAGGTTGCCCAAGATGGATACCGTGAGCGGCAGGAAGAGGGTCAATGCCAGCGCCAGCGCGACGAGCGCGACCACGGCCAGGAATTTGCCCAGCACCAGCTGCACCGTCGACACGGGGAGCGTGAGCAGGATCTCCAGCGTTCCCGAGCTCTGCTCCTCGCTCCACTGGCGCATCGTGAGCGCCGCGACGAGGAAGATCATCAAGAGCGGCATCCACTGAAAGAGCGGGCGCACATCGGCAATGCCGCGGGCGAAGAACTTGTCAACCCAGAAGAACGAGAAGAGGGCCGCCGCGAGGAAGGTGCCGATGAAGATCAGGGCGGTCGGAACCGCTGACCCGAAGTACCCGCGCAACTCCTTGCGGGTGACGGTCAGCATCTGTTGGATCCAGGTGCCTACGGGTCTGCTCGTGGATGTGGTTGTTTGGGTGTTGGTCTTGGATGTCATGCGGCCACCTCCGCGGTATCGACGGCCTCAGCCTGTGAGCCCCGGGCCAGCGCGTTGAACACCATTTCCAGCGTGCGCACATCGCGGCGCAGCTCGCGAACCGGCCAGTTGTGCTGGCGTGCCAGGTCATAGATCGCAGCTGTCAGGCCATCGCCGGCATCGGGCTTGCCGTGCACCTTCAGCGCGGGATAGCCGTCGGTATTCCTGAAGTCGGTGACGGCGTTGGCGAGCGCCATCTTGCTCAGGGTCGCCTTAGCCTCGGCCACCGGTCGTTGGAACACGAGGACCGCGTCCGACGTGGCGGCAAGCTCCGCCATGCGCGCGTCAGCCTCGACGCGCCCGTTGATGAGGATGATGGCGCGGTCGCAGAGCGCTTCGACCTCGGAGAGGATGTGCGTCGAGAAGAGGACCGTGCTGTGCCTGGCGAGCCGCCGGATCAGGTTGCGGATCTCCACGATCTGCGTCGGATCCAGTCCAACGGTGGGCTCATCGAGGATCAGGAGCTTGGGCTTGTGGAGAATGGCCTGGGCCAATCCCACGCGCTGGCGGAAGCCCTTGCTCAGTTGCCCGATGGGGCGGGTGAGGTGTTCTTCGAGCCCCGTGGCATAGACAGCCTCGGAGATGCGGCGCACCCGGTCCGCTTCGGGGATCAGTCGCAGGGCCGCGACCATCTGCAGGTAGGCCTGCGTCGAGAGCTCCGGATAGAGGGGCGCCGTTTCGGGCAGGTAGCCGAGCCGCGCCTGGACCTCGCGCGTGTGCTCCTGCACGTCCAGCCCATCGACGCGGACGGTGCCCTCATCGGGCTGTAGATAGCCCGTCAGGATCTTGAGGAAGGTGGTTTTTCCCGCGCCGTTGGGTCCCAACAGGCCCACGATCTCGCCGCTCTTGATGCCAAAGGAGACATCCTCGAGCGCGCGGATCGGGCCGTAGTACTTGGTTAACCCGGTGACATCGATCATACAATTCTCCTCCACGTAAGAATCGCCATCTGGCGTCAAGGCCAGGGGCTACGACACGCGAAAAGAGCAAAGCTGGCCGCCACACGCCGGCGGCTGTGCTTCGCTCTCTGGATGAGACACCCTGGAGACGACCAGGCTAAGAACTCATGATAGCGGCGTCGCGGGATCTGTCAACAACTTCCCGAGGCAGGACCAT
>JAXDDP010000077.1:0-8859 GCA_034676785.1 Anaerolineae bacterium
CCCGGTGGGGGGGCGTCGTGCGGGGGGCCCCCCCGCGGGGGGCCCCCCCACGCTGGCCCTTCCGTCAGCCTTCTGTCTAGTCCCAGTCGCACAGGGCTGCGGTGTATGCTGCGGAGCCGTCGCGCACCCAGCCATCAAGCTGGGCCTGTTCCTTCAGTTGCTGCCCGCGGACTCGCGGTACAGAGACAAACTGACAATCCATCTCGGGCAGGGCTGTCATGTCACCCCACAGCTTCTCAAATTGCGCCACCGGGAAGACGTCCTCCTGACCATGCCCCCAACGCTTCTTGACGTCCTTGAGCGTCACGTAGGTCGGCATTCGCGCTGCGAGACCCCGGATCGCGGTCGCCACGGCAGCCTCATCGTCTAGCATCGATCGATCGAGACCGAAGACACTCAAGAGCCGGTCGATGCTGATCCACGCTGTGTTGGTGCTGTAGAAGGACAAGCGGAACTCATCTTCCTCGTGCGGAAGCGCCATTCCTTCAATCAGACGAAGTGCTCCGTCGACGCGCGCCAGGCCGCCACCGCGGTCATCAACTTGGCGCGTGGTCACCTCCATCGTCATCGTGGCACCAGACGTCAGGTGCGCTCCCAGGAGCAACGGCGAGACATCAGTCCCCACGGTATCGATGTTGTGCACCATCAGCACCTTGAGGTGTGGATACGTGGAAAGGAGCCTCGCCAACACGCCGTTCTTCAGCATGTTGGGGATCTCATACCAGTGCCCCACGGGATGCAAGCACTGGAGAGGAACATTGTCACGGTAGTCGGCTGCCTCGCCCATTTGTACGGCCCAGTTGATAAGCGCCGCACGCAAGCTCTCACGCACCTTCTGAGCCTGCTCATCCAACACTTGCTGCGGCATCTCTTGCCAGGCGAAGCGAAGGTCCCGTGCGGTGGGCACCAGGCGCAGGCCCACCGTCCGACCTGGCGAAAGGACCAGTGGGCCGGCGTACCCATACTGCCCACGCTTCTCCAGAAAACGCTGGATGGCGTCATGGGTAAGGTAACTGGTGGTAATGATGTGGGGAATCGGTACCCCATACAGGCCACTGGCACGACGGCTTTTGGCTAGATGCACTTCAGCGAACGTGCGGTGTGCGCCAGCAAGCTTGCAGAATGGATGCAGCGCCTTGACCACACCTGCCCCATGCGTCCAGCGGCTCCCGACGCCAGCAGCCAACGTGACAACTGCGACCTGACCCTCTTCCAGCGCCGCGCGCCCCACCGCAGTGAGGCGCGCCTCACGATCAGGGTCGGGATCAACAAGATCCAGGACATCGCCCCTTTCCACGTCACGTATCTCGGTCGTCGCCGGTAACCGGTTTTGGGCGAGTCCGATTCGCCCGGCTCTGAGGTCCGCGCGAATCTGTTCGTGCTGAACGCGGTCAAACCCCAGGTCGTCCAGTAACGCGTTGAGACTCCGTCCAGCGTCGGTTTCCCGACCTGACCGTGGAAGGAGTTGGTCGAATAGGACCTGGACAGTCCCCGACAACTCGGGGGCTGTGCGGCAGAGAGCACCAAACGCATCCAGCTCTGCCCGCCTCACCGGTGACAGGGAGTGTCTGTCGACGCGCAGCATCTGCGGAACCATCAATGTGTAGTACCCAGTGGGCATCATCGCTGGCCGCGTCTGCCCTGTGAGATGCTGGCCTCCGGCACTGACGTCGTGGGAAAGAAGGTCTGCATAGGTTCCCCGCTGGTTAATCGCGAAGTCGTAGACCACCGGATCCATAGCAAATGGGAGTGCGTCGACCAGATCCGCTTTGGCTTCGAGCATGACCTCGAGCAGCTTTGTCTGAGCCTCGGCCTTGCGTTCTGGGTCGAAGATGAAGCCCATGCCACCGCCCGACATGCCTCCGAGCATCCAGAAACCCCAGAAATCCGGACCGTAGAGCTCACGCACACGGTCAATCAGGGTGACGGTATAGAGGTTGCTCGCCCAGGGGATGATCGTCTCAATGGGGCCAAAGAAGTTGCGGGTCGTTGCTTCTCCGATCGCCGGTATGGACCCACGCCGGAGCATCGCTACGATATGGTCGAAGAGCTGAATGGCTTCCTGGCGGGCGCGCCATTCAGCGCTCGATCGCAGGAGGTATTTCTCAGTGACCATTTCGAGGATTGGCCCTACGTCCTGGGCCATCCCACCGTGGACAAGCACCAGGCTTTCCTGCAGCTGCGAGCGCGTGTCCTGGCTCACCTCGTCGTCGCCCAGAATGTGGTGAGCCGGAAGCAGCCGTCCCCGGCTCACGCCATACTCGGGGTCCCCATGCCCAGCGAACTCGCCGGTAATCAGCTTCATGGCCGGCCAGACTCCGCCACTATCCTGCCAGCCGCCTCCTGATCCCGCTAGCCATTCACCGAGGATCGCCCGTGCAGCGACAAGGCGTCGCTCTGCCTCGTCCAAGGGGCCGGAGAGCGAACGCGCCTGCCCTGTCGCCCGCATACACACGGCGATCAGGCACGCCAAGAGGCTCGTAGAAACGGCCAGCCGCGACCCCTTGGGAATACCATTGACACGGCTCACGATTTCCAGGCCCCGGCCTGGGCCAACCAGCCGCGCCAATAGATCGGACAACCGCTCTCCAGAACCTTCGATTCCGGGCGGGATGATCCCAGCAGCGATGACTGCAGCTTTGAGCAGACCCAGGTAATCCCGGGCGAAATCGAAGATCCCCGACAGGTCGTGAACATCGGCACTTGCACCAAGGTCGACGCTCGTGAAACGCACCACAGGGTCATCGATCACGCGGAGGTAGGCCTCTACCGGTGGCATGGGCTCTGGATCGCGACCCCGCACCGCAAGGTCAATGGATACGTTAAGAACCCGGGCTCCCTCAGGGTAATCCATACCGAGGAAGAATATGTCGCTCCAACCGCTGTGGCTGAGATCCATCCGCACAGGCGTGGCCTCGTGCAGAATCGGATACAGTCCGCCCGGCGTGGGCACAAGCAGCTCGGGCCTGATCCGCAGAGGGTGGTCCATCGGGTGGCCCATCCGGAACATCCACTGATTGCCGCGCACGGAGCGAACGCTCCGGCGTACCTGGTCGGCCAGCGTCTGGAATCCCAAGCGGCGATAGGCCTCCGCCAGAGCGCTAGTGACGCCAATGCTGGGGCCCGATACCCGCTGAGCCTCCAGAAAGGCCCGAATCGCCTCCTCGAACCTACGCTGGAGCAGGTGCTCGTAGCCGCGAAAGGGGATCGCGCCGCGCTTCTGCAGCCCGCCTGCCCGCGGAAGATGAAACCTGTGAATGGCGTAGAGGTAGAAGAGCGCTCGCACTCGTTCGTAAAGGCTACCGCTGTAGTGGCGAAAAGACTCCAGAGCAGCACACTCAGCAGCCAGGTCAGCTGTCCCCATCGTGGCGCAGACAGCGTCGAGTGACCGGTCACGCACCTGGGGGTCACCCGAAACGATCGTCTCGATGAGCACACTACGCATCGTTAGGCCCCTGTACCCAGTGGTGTACCAGGCTGTTCATGGCTCAACGCACGGACACTCACCAGCTCAACAAGCCGTGACAACACATCGTCCCGATCGCGCCCCGAGAGAGCCAGGGCCAGTTGGGCAGTGAGCAAGCCATACTTAACGCCGACATCAAAACGCTGAGCGTGCTCGCCAAGCGCCAGGTACTTCTCAAGAGGGGCCAGCTCGGCCAGAGCGTCGGACAGCGTGACGCTTCGCCTCGCGCCCGCCGAAGCGGTGGTCAGAGCTTCGACGCGACGGGCCAGTATCGCCATCACCGTGGGTGTAAGGACATGCATCCCGAAGAAACACAGATAGTGTCCGGCCCGCAGACCAGGGACGATCAAGCTTATCTCTGCCTGGGTCGGCGTGGGCTTCTCG
This sequence comes from Anaerolineae bacterium, assembly GCA_034676785.1. GTDB lineage: Bacteria > Chloroflexota > Anaerolineae > B4-G1 > SLSP01 > PWVB01. The sequence continues at coordinate 3,851 of JAXDDP010000077.1, forward strand.
ACGACCGATTCGATGAGGTAAAGGTCATTGCGACCCGGCACTCGACGTCCCCCCACTGTACCGTAGTAGGGAAGCAGCGATTCGCGGGTCGCCTGGACCGCAGACACAGCACACGACTCCGATTGAGCGACATCGACCAGTTGCTGAGCGCAAGTCCGTGGCTCGCGGCTCACGTACAAGTGGTCGCCGACGAGGTGTAGAAATGCATCATCGCCGACAAAGTCGCGTGCGCAGAACACTGCGTGACCATACCCCAGGGCTGCAGTCTGAGGCACAAAGCGCACCGCACCGCCATTGCCGCGGAGTACCTCAGCATAGCGCGCTTCGTCACCTGGCATCACCACGACGGCAACTTCATCGATGCCCGCACTTAGGGCCTCCTCGACAAGAATCTCGAGGACCGACTTCTCGTCGCCATCACGGTCGATGAGCGTCTGAAGTGGCAGGCTACGCTGGTCCCTCCCTGCCGCCGTGATCACAGCTTTGCTGATCCGCATATCTCTGCTGCCTCCTGGTTCTCGGTTAGGGTGGTCCAGTCACAGTGCCGGAGTGAGTGGCCATTCACGGAAGCACGCATAATCATCCATCCTCGGCCACCACAGGAACCATGTCATGCATCGAGGAACGAGCGCCTCGTGCTGATCACGCGCGCAAGTCACGAGCTCTTCACAAAGAGCAGTCGCTGCCACAGATGGCTGGCGTTGCCTACGTCAGGTACGTAGGTATCGAGGAAGTCAAAGCCGCGCCGCTCCATAAACGCTTTTAGAGAGTCAATGTCATAAGCACGGATGCTCAGCAACTCAATCCGCTCCCCTGGCAACAGATCGGCCTCACTGCCCAGACACGAGACCCTTATCTGCGTAATCGGCTCAAACGAGAACGTGAAACGCATCGTGTTGAGCCCACCATCGCCGCTCTCGAGGCACACGACGCGCCCCTGGTCAAGTGACAGGCCGAGCATCGAAAGTAGGTGATCGAAGAAACGCGAGAGGTTCGTGGGCAGACGCGAGAGGCGTGCTCGCAACTGGCCATTCTGCTCCTCGGCTTGGTACATAGGAACCACATCGAGATACACGTAGTCATTCGTCGAGACTAGACGGCCAAGAAGATCGGCGATGAACACCTGGTCGAAATTCCCAAATGTGGCGCCGATCATCGCATAGACCCTGCTACCGAACCTGTCCGTAAGCCTATGCAGGTCAGTGATGAACTCGGGCCGGCCAAAATCGGCGAGGACGAACGACTTTGGAAAGGACTCATCGGCCAGTGTCGCCTTTGCCAAGGCAAGCATAGCGTCTGAAGAGTCGACGCCAAAGTAGGATATGTCAAAACCGTCACGGTGCAGGTGCCGAAGCAACTGCTTTTCGGGGCGCGCATTGCCACAGCCCAGGCTGATGAACCCGAGGCTCTGGTCCTTCGTCCACAGTGACTGGCGAAGGAAGAACTCGTACTCCTCCCGCCACGGAATCTGCTCGACCTCAGCGTTCCGATAGCTGTAGAACGAATCTGCGCCGTTCACCAGGTAAAACAGATTCTGGGGCACGCGACGGTTCTTCAGAAACTCAACCAGGTAGCCCGCCTCAAGGCTATCGCGGTCACAGAAGACAACGGACTCATCCACGGATCACATCCTCCGACGACTTCAGCCAAGATGGAGCCATTATATCAGAGCCGCCGCGGGGTACGAATCAGGGCCTTGGGCACCCATTGACTCTGTGGAAGGCCGCTCTACACTTCCCCTGATCGGCGCAAACCAAATCAAGGAGCAGACTATGTTGTTCGAACTGAGGCAGTACCGCATCAAGCCCGGGAAACGAAACGAGTGGGTGAAGTTCATGGAGGAGACCATCATACCATTCCAGATTTCGCAGGGTATGGTCGTCGTTGGTAGCTTCGTTGGTGAGCAGGAGGATGATCTATACGTCTGGATCAGGCGGTTTGAGAGTGAGGAGGATCGTGAGGCTCTCTACGCCAAGGTGTACCAGAGTGACACCTGGAAGAACGAGATCGCGCCGCTCACCAACGAAATGCTGGATCGCGAACGCATCCAAGTGACACGCCTGACGCCCACGCCGAAGTCGGTCATCCGCTAGGCAAGCGATTCACCAAAAAGGGGGCCGCCGTCGTGTGACAGTGGCCCCCTATTTCGGTTCTGTGCGAACGCTAACTCACAGCGGGCTCTGGAACCGCGGACTCTTCGGCTGGCTCCGGCTCCGTCGTTCCACTTGGGGAAGCATCGCCGCCAATGAGCGCAGCCTGCAGGACTTCGGTTATATCGTCGACGAGGACGAACTCCATATCATTGCGCACGGTCTCGGGGATCTCACCCAGATCTACCTCGTTGAGCCTCGGCACGATTACCCGCTTAAGGCCCGCACGATGGGCTGCCAAGGCCTTAAGCTTCAGGCCCCCGATCGGTAGCACCTGTCCCTGGAGCGTTACCTCGCCCGTCATGCCCGTCGTCGGATCGACAGGTCGCTGTGTGAGCAGTGACACAAGCGCAGTCACCATCGTCACACCGGCCGAAGGCCCATCCTTGGGCACAGCGCCTGCTGGAACGTGAAGGTGCACCTTGCCCCACCCCTTCTCCTTCGGGAGGCCGAGCCCCTCGAGATGGGACTCGACGTAGCTGAGTGCGATCCTGGCTGACTCACGCATGACGTCACCAAGCTGCCCGGTCAGTATGAACTGCTCGTCCGAACCGGGCATAGCTGCCGCTTCGACGAAGAGCACCTCACCGCCCGTCGGCGTCCATGCGAGCCCAGTAGCAACGCCAGGCTTCTCCGTACGCAACGCTGCCTCGAAGTGGTAACGTGGCTTACCAAGAAACTCCCGAGCTTTGGCAGCTTCGACCGTGATGGGTAAGTCATTGACAATGCCCTCAGCGATCAAAGTCGCGGCCTTGCGGCACGCTTTCCCAATGCTGCGCTCGAGTTGCCGGACACCTGCTTCACGCGTGTAGTCCCGGATCATGGCCCGGATTGCCTCATCGGTGAAGCTAATCTCATCATCCTTAAGTCCATTCACCAACAACTGCCGCGGAACCAGATACTGTCGCGCGATATGCAGCTTGTCGTATTCCGTGTAGCCATCGAGCTGGATCACCTCCATTCGGTCCAGCAGCGGGGCCGGTATCGTCGCCGTCGTGTTCGCCGTGCAGATGAAGAGCACCTTGCTGAGATCGAAATCGACGTCCAGGTAGTGATCACGGAACGCATGGTTTTGTTGAGGATCGAGCACCTCAAGCAGCGCCGACGAAGGATCGCCGCGCCAGTCAGCCCCAATCTTGTCGACCTCATCAAGCATAAACACAGGGTTCTTCACACCCGCACGCTTTACGGCTTGCATGATTCGGCCCGGCATCGCGCCAATGTAGGTTCGCCGATGTCCACGGATCTCCGCTTCATCACGCATTCCGCCGAGGCTCATACGAGTGAACTCTCGACCCAGTGAACGCGCAATTGACTGCCCGAGAGAGGTTTTTCCCACCCCGGGCGGGCCCACGAGTGCCAGAATCGCGCCCATGCCTTCGACTTTGCGGCCCTGCAGATCCGAGGCCCCATCCTGATCCAATCCCCGTTCCTGACGCAGCTTGCGCACTGCCAGGAACTCCAGGATACGCTCCTTCACATCCTCCAGGTCATAGTGATCCTCGTCGAGTACCTGCCGAGCGAAGGAGATCTCAAGTTTGTCCTCAGTCGTCACCTGCCAGGGCAGTGTCGTGAGCCAGTCAAGGTAAGTCTTTATGACCCAGTACTCAGCAGCTTGCGGCGGCATCTTCTCAAGGCGCGCCAATTCGCGGAGCGCTTCTTCCTTGGCCTCATCACTCATCCCGGCTTCTTCGATCTTGCGGCGGTACTCAGCAACATCCTCTTTGCCGTCATCCCCCTCGCCCAGCTCCTTGCGGATAGCGTCCATCTGCTGGCGAAGGTAGTACTCGCGCTGGTTCTTCTCGATCTCTTCCTTGGCCTTTTCCTGAATCTGCTGACCGATCTCGCGCACCTCGAGCTCTCGCGTCAACACCTTGATCAAAAAGGTCATCTTGGCAGCAAGCTCGTCGAGCTCCAGCAGCTCCTGTGCCTCCTCCATATCTATGCGCATATTCGAGGCAATCAGGTAGACGAGCAGGCGCGTGTCAGTGAGTTGCTGGATAAAGCGAACCGCCTCGTCAGGGAACTGGGGGATAAGCTCGGCCAAACGGGTCGTGATGTCAAGGAGGTTACGACGCAGCGCTTCCTCTACGACTGACTCCTCTACCGAATCAGGGGACATCTCGATACGTGCCCGCAAATACGGATCTTCCGCTGTCCATTCCAGCACGCGGAACCGCTCCAGGCCTTGGATAAACACGGTCAGCGTCCCGTCATCGGCGCGCATCACGCGATGGATGATAGCCGCCGTCCCCACCGAGTGAACCTGTGAGGGATCAGGCACCTCCACCGAGGGATCCGTCATAGCCACCAGGCCAATCAGCCGTCCGGACTTTTCCGCCTCCTCGATCAGTTTCACTGACCGCGGTATACCCACAGCCAGTGGCATCACAATGTAGGGAAACGCGACGGTGTTTCTGAGGGGCAGCACTGGCACTTCCTCAGGCACCCGTCTGACCAGCTCTTCAATGTTCTGGTCTTGCATATTGAACCACGGCAGCATGTCAACCCTCCTAAGGATCAGCGGAGGCGCCCGCACCCGGTCGCCCGCTGTCCAGAACAGTTTCGCGAAAAGCGCCGCCGGTCGTTCGGCAGCGCATTCATCTATCCCTTCCTGCAGTTTGGGGATTATAACACACCAGTATTAGAAACACATTTGCGGCGCCACCATCGACCCAGATCATCATCGGAAGCGGGACCGATCGCGGCGATGCAGGTATAATGGTGTCACAGCGCCCCGCCTGACGGGTGCACGCAATGGACCAGGAGAAGGTCTCCCCAACGCAGATGCCGTAGGGGGCGCCAACCGATGCACAATGATCGACACACACGTTCACTTGCAGCACCCAGACTATGCCG
>JAXDDP010000078.1:0-10434 GCA_034676785.1 Anaerolineae bacterium
AGGTTCTCCCGCCAGGCGCTCTCCTCCCAGGGCATCGGTAGCCAGATCTCACGTCTTCCCACACGTGCGCGATCCTGGAGAGCGCGCCGCAGCTCGGTTACTCTGGATGGATCCGTATCCTTGAGCCAGTGGGGGCGCAGGACGATCTGTCCGCTCTCCACCGCAATCGCCGGGATGCGCGCATCGCGCGCCAGGAGTTTGAGCTTTAGTTGGTAGATGAGGTTCTGGGCCATCGGCGGCAGAGGCCCGAAGCGGTCCAGTAATTCCTCCCTCAGTTGCGCGATCTCCTCTTCGCTGGCCAGCTCTGCAAGGCGCCGGTAGAGCTGGAGCCTCAGTTTGTCGTCGGGTACATAGTCTGCCGAGAGCCCCACGGGTAGCGGCAGCTCGATCGTGATCGAGCCGATGGGCTCGGGCGGGATAGGTTCGCCGGCCCGCGCAGCCTTGAGATGGCTAACAGCACGGCTGAGCAGGCGCGTGTAGAGGGTGAACCCGACGGAAGCGACATGGCCGTGCTGCTTGTGGCCCAGCAACTCGCCAGCGCCGCGGATCTCGAGATCGCGCAGCGCGACGGTGAAACCGCCGCCACGGTTGGTTGTGTCGCGCAGTGCGGAGAGGCGTTGGCTGGCCTCCTCGGTCATGCGGCGCCTGTGGAAGAAGTAGGCATAGCCGCGGCGCGTTCCACGCCCAATCCTGCCCCGAAGCTGGTAGAGCTGAGCCAGCCCAAACCGGTCGGCACGTTCGACGATCAGGGTGTTTGCGTTGGGGAAGTCCAGGCCGCTCTCGATGATGGTCGTGGCCAGGAGGATGCTCACATCGCCGGTGGTGAATCGTTCCATCACCTTGCTCAACTCCCGTTCAGGCATCTGACCGTGAGCAATTGCCAGCGGCACATCGGGCACTAACGTCCGGAGACGTGCTGCCACGGTCTCGATGGACTCGACGCGATTGTGGACGTAGAAGATCTGCCCCCCGCGGTTGACTTCGCGGAGGATTGCCCTACGGGCCATCTGCGCATCATAGGTACCCACGTACGTGGCGATGGGCAAGCGCTCCTGGGGAGGCGTCTCGATGATGCTGATGTCACGCACGCCTGCCAAGGCCATATAGAGCGTGCGCGGGATTGGAGTCGCGGTGAGCGTGAGCACATCAACCTCGGTACGCATCTGCTTGAGGCGTTCCTTATTTGCTACGCCGAAGCGTTGCTCTTCGTCGATGATCACCAGCCCGAGGTTGCGGATCACGACATCCTTCTGAAGTAGCCGGTGCGTACCGATGACGATGTCAACCTTACCCTCTGCCAGCCTCTCCAGTATCTGGTGCTGCTCTGCATCGGTGCGAAATCGCGAGAGCAGCTCGACCTTGACCGGGAAGGGCGCCAGACGCTCAATGAAGGTCTGGTAGTGTTGCTGCGCAAGGACCGTGGTAGGGACGAGCATCGCGACCTGGGTGTTGTCCATGACGGCCTTGAAGGCGGCGCGGAGGGCGACCTCGGTCTTGCCATACCCTGCGTCGCCACAGATGAGGCGGTCCATGGGGCGGGCTGTTTCCATATCCTGCTTGACGGCATGAATGGCTTCAACCTGGTCATCAGTTTCGGCAAACGGGAATGCAGCTTCGAGCTCGCGCTGCCATTGCGTGTCGGCCTCGAAGGCGCGCCCGTGGACGACCTGACGTGTGGCATAGAGATCGAGGAGTTCGGCTGCTAGCTCCGTGGCTGCCCTGGCAACGCGCGCCTTGGTCTCCTCCCAGCTGCCTCCCCCTAGCCTGCTGAGGCGCGCCCCAAGGCCCTGGGTGCCCACATAGCGCGACAAGCGGTCTGCCTGGTGGATGGGCACAAGGAGCTTGTCGCCCCACGCATCGGGCGGCTCCTCGCCGGCGGCAAGTGCTTCTCTGGTGACCGTGCGATCGCCCCCAGGCCCGGCGTACTCGAGGTAGAGGTATTCACGGTCGATGGCATCGACACTGCGGGTGACCAGTCCACGGTAGATGCCGATGCCATAGTCTTCGTGGACAACGATGTCGCCAGGTTGGAAATCGGCGAAGCTCTGTTCCGGTGCAACCGCGCGCCGGCGTGTACTGCGGCGAGGCTCCGGTACGTTCCAGCCGAAAAGTTCCTCATCGGTCAGAAGATGACGAACACCGTCGGTGCCCCGCCACTGCCAGCCCCCACTACTCACGCCCTGAACAAAGGTGAGCGCCGCTGACGGAGGGATGGCAATGTCCTGATAGACGGGCGGGGGCGAGAACTCCTGCCAGAGCTCCGCCATACGCGGCGCCTGACGGCTGACGATGACGACCTGGTCCCCCAGGTGGAGCCACTGCCGTATACGCGCGAGCGCATCGGGCAGTTTGCCTGCGAAGTGCGGCTCAGGGCCGAAAGCCTCGGCCAGGTCGGCGCCAGCGGTTCGTGCGAGGGGTGCATCGTCTCCGGATGGCAGTGATGCCGGGTCGTCGAGCGGTGACTCCCCTCCGGGCAGGGAAAGTGTCTGATAGCGGGACAGAACATCCGAGATACTGTCCCAGCCCGTGTACGGAATAGGGGCGTCTCTGAAGAGTACCTGCTCGTTGCGAGCCGTCTCACGCTGATCGCTGGCCTCCTCTTCGAGGCTTTGCCACGTGTTGGCCAATTGATCGCTGTTGTAGGTGACCACCAGGGCCTCGGGCGGGAGGTAGTGCAGGAGCGTTGCCCCTTCCTGGTAGATATAGGGGAGGTAGAACTCGAGATTTGGGAAGGGGACCTGCGCCTCCAGAGACTCGGCATCGGCTTCAAGCACGCTGCGGAATTCCGCCGGCGGGCTGCTGGCAAGTAGTGCCTGGATGGCCTCGAGCGCGCGAGCACAATCTTTGGGAAGAGCCTCCCGGACGGGCGTCAGCCAGAACGCAGGCGACTCGTTATCAGTGCGGCCCACAGAACGCTGGGTCTCTGGATCGAACATTCGGATTGTCTCGATCTCATCACCGAAGAACTCCAGTCGATAGGGCTGAGGCGCCTGGGGCGGGAAGATGTCGAGGAGCCCGCCACGGCGACTTAGCTGACCAGGCACCTGCACGACGCTCACGGGCTCGTAACCGATGCCGGTAGCGTGGCGGGTGAGTTCAGTAAGCGATTCGTGGGCCCCCGCAGCAATCCTTCGAATCGCGCGGCGGAACTGCCGATAGGGGAGGGTTCGGCGCATTAACGCTAGCGCAGAGGTGACGACGATAGGGCAGGCGCGGCTTGTGTCCTTCTGGTCTGGCGATGTCAGTTCCCCCGAGTCATTCGCCTGGCACATGAAGAGTCGTGAGAGCACGTCAAGGCGATCCGTGATCGTTTCGGGGGGCCACGGGACGCGTTCGTACAGCAGGCCCGGAGGTTCTGGGAACGTCAGCAAGCGCTCAGGAGCTTCCATCCACATGCGGAGGGCTCCGACCAGCCGCCGGCTCTCCTCGACAGACGGGACGACGATTACCGCGGGTGTCGACAGATCGCCCAGTAGGGCGGCAACAACGGCTGGGCGCGCGCGCGCCATCAATGTCAGAGCAGGCTGCTCCAATCCTCCGCGAATCTCGTCGAGCATCTCGGCGTAGGCGGGGTGAGCGCGGATCCACGCCAGCAACCCATGGAGCGAGGTAGGCATCGTGTGGTGTGGCTCTCGTCAGTTGTCTGCAGAAGCGCTGCCGGGGGCGACACGCCACGTCATCCCCGGGCGCTGCAGGTCCGGCTTTCCGGTCAGCCAGTCGAGGACGAGCGCGCGTGCTGTACGTAGGACTTCCCAGAGAATGGGCGTCTCGTCACTCGCGAAGTCCTGGAGTACGTACGCTGCAGGGTCCATGCGTCCGGGTGGGCGTCCGATGCCCAATCGGAGTCGTGAGAGTGCGTCCGTGCCCAGCGATTGGATCGTGGACTGCACTCCACGATGGCCCCCACTGGAGCCTTCGCTGCGGTAGCGCACAGTACCGAGGGGGATGTCGAGATCATCGTAGATGATCAGGATGTCTTCTGGCTCGATCTTGTAGAAGCGGACAAGCGGGCCAATCGATCGACCGCTGTCGTTCATCCACGTTTGGGGTTGTGCAAGGATGACGCGATGTCCCTCGATCAGACCGTGAGCGGTCCTGGCATTGTGCTCGGTACGGGTGAAGCTCAACCCGTGCACGTCAGCTACTGCTTCAACGGCGCGGAACCCGATGTTGTGACGGGTGTCCGCGTAGCGTGGCCCGGGATTCCCAAGGCCGGCAATGAGAGCGAATTGGCTCAAGCGCTGGGTTTCCGTTTCGACTGCCTCAAGTAGTAGCGGATCACGGCCTTGGCCAGGACGTACAGGATGCCGATGGCGTAGAGCAGGAGCGCGATTTGGGCGCCAAGGACGAAGGCCTCCTTGACCGCATCCAGCGAGAAGAGGTTGGCGGGCAAGAGGCCGCCCCCTTCATCATCCTCCTCGTCATCGCCTACGGCTGCTGCATCGGGGGCCAGGGTTGCCGTTGGCCTGGGGGTAGCTGTGGGCGGTAGAACGATTGTTGCTGCGGCTGGTGGGGGACCAGCCTCCTCGGTCGGCCCGGCTTCTCCAGGAGCCTCCTCCGTTGGGGTTGCGGTCGGCTCCGGCGTGGGCGTTGCTTCCTCATTTCTCACTGTCAGGTTATTGACGAAATAGACACTGGGGGTTTCATCTCCGGCTTTATACATTGCGATCGCCAACACGTATTGACCGTTGGGCACCTGGGTGGTATCCCAAGTGCCCAGGACGCCGTTGACCACCATGGTACGGACATCCCAGGCGATGGGATTGTTGTGTTGCCACGAGGTGGCGCCCGTGACTTCGGTGCCGGTGGCATAGAGCAGCCCATAGGAGACGAAGCCCGGATGCGTGGCTGTCCCCTGGATCGGGACCTGCCCACTCAGGACGCTGCCAGGAGACGGGTAGGTGATCGTTAGAACGGTGTCCTGCGATACCGGTGCTGCCAAACCTGTATGGAGGGGCAGCCCGACCAAGCATAGCACGATGACAAGGACGCGAAGCGCCCACGCGACGTGTGAACTGGCGGGCCCCAGCCGGGGCGATCGGTCGAGCGATGGCCGGGCGCGCTCCATCCCGGCGTTGCGCCGATTGGCGTTGTCTGTCATGGCTGCTCCTCGTATGTGATCTGCGACTAATAAGTCTAGCATGGAAGAGGGTCTTGGCAAGCAAAGGGCGATCCAGGGGTGCGCAGCCAAAGGGACGCCCACGCCTGGTCGTATTGCCGTGTCGGGTTGGCGCAACGCCAGGCCACGAACTGCGTATGGTACAGTGAACGCAGATGTGGAGGTGAATGAAATGACCGAACGAAATCGATTGCGTCGCCAGAATGGGATCGTCGCCGGGGTCTGTGGGGGATTGGGAGAATTCTACGGGATCGCCCCAGTCTGGTTTCGGTTGTTGTTCCTGATCTTGATGGTGCCAGGTGGTCTGCCGGGCCTGGTACCCTATGTGCTCCTGTGGTTGGTGATCCCACGCAGGCGTGACTAGCTGGGATTCTAGCTAAGGTAATCGCCGTTCTTCAGGGACAGACCGCAAGCGGCGCCGGGGGTCACCCTGGCGCCGTTTGCTTCCCTTCGTCTCGGAAGAGGGGTGCGCATGCAATGTGCTTCACCTACCTTCGGCTGACGGTACAATAGGGGGATCTACCGTTGCAGAGAGGGGGAGGCCACTATGGGTGAGCAGTCGACAGCATCAGCGACAATCGTGATCTTCGGCGCTTCAGGCGATCTGGCGCAGCGCAAACTGGTCCCTGCACTGCACAGCCTGGCATGCGATGATCTCTTGCCTGGTCGCGTGCGAATTGTCGGCGTTGCCAGGTCGGAGTACTCCGACGAGAGCTTCCGGGAGCACCTCTATCAGGGCATCGAGGCCTACGCTCGCCGCGAGCCCAGAGCGTGCCAGCTATGGTCAAACCTATCCGAGGCGTATACGTACCTTGCCGGCGGGTATGACGACCCGGACACGTATCGCCGGTTGCGTCAGAGGCTGGAGACGCTCGACGCGGCGGAGGGAGGTCCGAGCGACCACGTTTTCTACCTGGCCGTACCACCCTCTCTGTACGGGACGATCATTGATGCCCTCGGTGCGGCAGGCTTGAACGGCCGCCAGGAAGCAGGTCAGGCTCAACGGCGGGCATGCGTTGTCGTCGAGAAACCATTCGGGCACGATCTGGCGAGTGCGCGTGCGCTGAACGAGCGGATCCACAGGACTTTCGGCGAGGATCAGGTTCTGCGCATCGACCACTACCTGGGAAAGGAGACGGTGCAGAACATTCTCGCGTTTCGCTTTGCTAACGCGATCTTCGAGCCACTCTGGAGCAGGCAGTACGTCGATCACGTCCAGATCAGCGTGGCTGAGTCGATCGTGGTGGGCCGTCGCGGCGGCTACTACGAGAGTGCCGGTGTGCTGCGTGATATGTTCCAGAACCATCTGCTTCAGCTCCTTTCCCTGACAACGATGGAACCGCCAGCCACGTTGAGCGCCGACGCATTGCGAGATGAGAAGGTGAAGGTGCTACAGGCGCTCCGCGTTCCGCGCCCTGAGGATGTCGTTCTGGGGCAGTACGAAGGCTATCTGGAGGAGGAGGGCGTGGCACCGGATTCCCAAACCCCGACCTATGCCGCGGTGCGTCTCTATGTCGATAACTGGCGTTGGCAAGGCGTCCCGTTCTATCTGCAGTCTGGAAAGGGGCTCAAGGAGAAGGTATCCGAGATCACGTTGCAGTTCAAGCGCGTGCCCCACCTGCTCTTTCCCGAGAGCGTTTCACCCAGGCCCAACCGTCTGGCGATCTGCATCCAACCCGACGAGGCGATTCAGCTCCGCTTTGACATCAAGAAGCCCGGCGCGGGCATGAGCACGGCGCCAGTCGATATGGCATTCGCCTACTCGGAGCACTTTGGCGATGCGGCCCTGCCGGAGGCCTATGAGCGACTGCTTCTGGATGCGTTGCAGGGCGATGCCTCGCTGTTTGCGCGGGCCGACGAGATCGAGCTGGCGTGGAAGCTGATCGACCCGCTGACCCACATGGGGGCGCCGCTTCGCTACGCCATTGGGAGCTGGGGCCCGAGCAAGGCCAAGGATCTCATCGCCGCTGAGGGATGCTCCTGGATGTATGGCTGCGTGGACGAGGTTGCGTGAGGTGGGGACGATGATAGGTGCGAATTTGGATGCGACCGGATTGACCAGGGTTGAGCGCGATACCCTCGGCGAGATGCATGTACTGCGCGGCGCCCTGTGGGGGGCGCAGACGCAGCGTGCGGTGGAGAACTTCCCGATTTCGGGCCTGCGCTTCGGCAGGCGGTTGATCCACGCGTTGGGAGTGGTGAAGCAGGCGTGCGCCAGGGCGAACCTCGACCTGGGTCTGCTGACGCCGGAACTGGGCCAGGCCATCATCGTGGCCTGTGACGACGTGATCTCGGGTGCAGTTGACGCGCACTTCCCCATCGATGTTTTCCAGACCGGATCGGGCACGTCGACGAATATGAACGCCAATGAGGTGATCGCATCCCTGGTGTCCCAGCGAGGGGGGATGGACGCCGCTAACCACCCCCCAGAAGGCGCGGTGCTCGCGGTGCATCCTAACGACCACGTGAACATGAGCCAGTCAAGCAATGACGTGATTCCGACGACGATTCACGTGGCGCTGACCCTTGCTCTGCGGGATGCGTTGATCCCGGCGCTCGAGACGCTGGCTGAGACGTTGGACGATAAGGCGCAGGCCTTCGATGGCGTGGTGAAGACCGGGCGGACGCACCTGCAGGACGCTACGCCTATCCGGATGGGACAGGTGTTCGGGGGATATGCGGCACAGGTACGATTGAGCATCGGCCGGGCGCGTCAGGCCATTGAGGCGCTGACGGCGCTCCCGCTCGGAGGTACGGCAGTTGGTACGGGGGTGAACTGCCCTGCTGGTTTCCCCGCGATGGCGATCGGGCATCTAAACCGCGCCCTGGACACGACCTTCCGGGAAGCCGAGAACCACATCGAGGCCAACGCGGCGCGAGATGGCCTGGTGGAGGCCTCAGGGGCTCTGAAGACGATCGCAGTAAGCCTGCACAAGATCGCCAACGACATCCGCTGGATGGGGTCGGGGCCCCGCAACGGGCTGGGAGAGTTGCGACTGCCTGCTGTCCAGCCGGGTTCATCGATCATGCCGGGCAAGGTCAACCCCGTGATCGCAGAATCCCTGATCATGGTCTGCGCCCAGGTGATTGGCTACGATGTGGCTAACACTCTGGGGGGCCTCGGCGGGGCGTTTGAGATCAACCTGATGATGCCGTTGTTGGCTCACAACACTGTGTCCAGCGCAGAGATGCTGGCGAATGCTGCTCGGTTGTTCGGAGAGCGTTGTGTGGCAGGTGTGGAGGTTGATGCGGAGCGTTGTGAGGCTGCTCTGGCGCGCAACCTGTCGCTCGCGACGGCATTGGCACCCGCCATCGGTTACGACCGGGCCGCACAGATCGCCAAAGCGGCTGAGGCTGAGGACATCACCGTGCGGGAGGCGGCCCTGAGGGCAGGCGTACTCTCGCCAGATGAGTTGGACACCCTCCTTGATCCCAGAAGGATGACGGAGCCCGGCAGGTGAGCGTGAGGGGGGACGACAGGTTGGGCGAGAACCTGCCTGAGGTGGTACTCAGCCGCGACTCAAGTCACCGGTGGGTGTCTTCTTCTGACGAAGGGGCCGCTTGCCTGGCTATCTCACTGCCCCGGTTCGTTGCGGCTGTTGCTCGAGATAGGCAGAGTAGTCGCCAGCGTATTCGGTAAGTGCACCCTCTTCGAGTTCGACGATTCGGGTGACCGTCCGGTTGAGGAAGTAACGATCGTGCGAGATCACCAGGATGGTTCCCTCGAAGTCGTCGAGGGCCTCTTCGAGTACTTCGCAGGACGGCAGGTCGAGGTTATTGGTCGGCTCGTCGAGGAGGAGCAGGTTTGCATCTATGAGCATGAGCTTGGCCAACTGGAGCCGGCTGCGTTCACCGCCCGATAGGGTCTTGACCCGGTCGCGCGTGCGCTGATAGGGAAAGAGGAAACGCCGCAGGAAGTTGACTGCCGCGTGCTCGGACATCGATCTGGCCTCCCAGATCTCCTCGATCAGGGTTTTGTCGGGGTCCAGGGTCTCGTGTTCCTGGGCGTAGTGGGCAACGCGGATGCTGGGACCGATCGTGATGGTGCCTGACGTCGGGGTCTCCTGTCCAAGGATACAGCGCAGGAGTACGCTTTTCCCCGTGCCATTCTGGCCAATGAGACCGACGCGTTCGCCTCGCCAGATGAGGAGATCCAGGCCCAGAAGCACCGGCGTGTCGTCATACACCTTGTCCAGGTCGACGATCTCGAGCACCTTGGCTGACCCGCGCCAACCATCGAGCTGAAGGCCCATGCGCTCGCGCTCAAGGACGGGTTTCTCGATGCGGTCCATCCGCTCCAGCATTTTCTGACGGGAGCGCGCCTGACGGATGTGACGTTCATCGATGACGATGCTGGCCCAGTACTCAAACCGCGCGATAGCGGCCTCAATGCGCGCGATCTCCTTTTGCTGGGCGGCATACAACTGCTGCTGTCGAAGCAGGCGGATCTGCTTCTCTGTGGCGTAGCTTGCGTAGTTGCCTATGTAAAGCGTGAGCCGGTGATCCTCCAGTTCTGCGACAAACGAGACGACTTCATCGAGCAGGTAGCGGTCGTGCGACACGATGACGACGGCTCCTGGGAAGCCGGCGATGAAGTGCTCGAGGCGGGCCTTGCCCGGGAGATCCAGGTGATTGTCAGGTTCGTCCAGAAGAAGAAGGTTGCATTCCGTAGCCAGGAGCCGGGCCAGGCCCAACATCTTCTTTTGGCCTCCGGAGAGGACGTCGACACGGAGACTGTGGTCGCGGTCCCTGAACCCCACATCCTGCAGTGCCTGGCGGCAGCGGGCCTCGTAGCGGTAGCCTCCTAGCCGTTCGAAGGCCTCCTGTTCGCGCGTGTGGGCTCCCAGCGTGCGCTCGAACGCGGCTGCGTCACCGTAGACCTCGGGGAGGCCCATTCTGATCTCAAGAGACCGCATCCTAGACTCAATGGCCTGGAGGGCTCCGTTAGCACCGAGAATCACCTCCCAGATGGTCGATCCTGCCGGGAAGTCGGGTTCCTGGGGTAGGTAGCCGATGCGCGTCTGGTGCCGGACGATCGTCCCGTCGCCGGGTTGCAGTTCTCCTTGGATGATGCGCAGCAGCGTCGACTTTCCGGCGCCGTTGGGCCCAACGAGGCCAATCTTCTGGCCCACCTGAATTTCCCACGAGACCGCATCGAGGATGATCTCGGCGGCGTGATGGAAGGTAACGCGATCGAGTCTTACCAGGACGTCAGCCATAGCGCGTCCATTCTACTTGATCCTGGGTATCACACCATGATACTTGGGATCAGATGAAGAAGGCCGTGGGTGCAAATCGCGCCCACGGCCTGTATC
>JAXDDP010000079.1:0-7301 GCA_034676785.1 Anaerolineae bacterium
CATACAGGCCCGTCGCCAGGATCGTAAGATCGTGCATCGCCTCATCCAGCCGCAGTCCCTCAATGTACGGGAAGGGAAAGCGGCCATAGAGCCCGGGCATGCTCTTCTGATCCATGGCCGTCTCGAACCGGACGTAGCGTGCCTCCGACGTAGGTTCGACCCGCTCGAGCAGTCTCGAAAGCGGGAAGCCGACCCAGGGGATCACCATCGACCACGCCTCAACACATCGCATCCGGTAGATGCGCTCTTCGGCCTCGAACGCTCGCAAGTCATCCAGGTCAAAGGCGCTGGGCTTGTTCACCAGCCCGCCCACCTGCACCAACCAGGGTGACGTTACGAAGTGGCTTGCCAGACCTGCCACGCGCTCTTTGTTGGTCGTGAACTCGTAGTAGTTGGTGTACCCGGCCACGGCGTCGTAAGGTGTAAGCGCATTTCCTAGCTCGTCCGCCGTGCCCTCCGCCCGGATCGGCGCTTCGGTCGCAGTTGGCATAGCAGTCGGTTCGGGAGCAGACACATCCTGATCCTCATCCTCGCCGTCAGGCACCGGGGTTGCCGCCGGTGTCACGCGCCCACCACACGCAGATAGCAGCACCGCGCTCGCGGCCAACTTGGCCGCGCCCGTCATGAATCGCCGCCTCTCCCAGTACACGTGCTCCGGCGTGATCTCCGACGACATTATCTTCTTCATCTCGATAACCTCCCCACGATATACGAATCAACGGATGCAGGAATCTGCGAATCGCCACCGGGGCACCGCCGCCCCGGCGCCGCGCTGATTCCTCGGTTTGTCCAATTCATCACTTCCCGAAAACAACCACCAGCGGGTCGTGGTCGGAGAGATGCTCTGCCGAGGCGTCACCCGGCACGGCAGGCGGATAGTCAGAATTCGTGTGAAGCACCTCGACACGCTTGAGACGTTCGTACAGCGCTGGGGTAACCAGTATGTGGTCCAGTGTCTCCGACTCGCCCTGGTAGATATAGGTGTAGGGCATCTCCGGGGCCACCGCCTCATAGACGTGGCGCAATCCGGCCTGGCGCAAGGCGTCAATGGGTGGCGAATCATAGAACGCGTTCAGGTCGCCCAGGACGGCGACAAAGGCCTCCGGATCACGCGCCTGGATCTCTGCCACCAGCCCGGCATTCCATTCGGCCTGAGCCACTCTCAAGGGCTCGGTAGGCAGTTCACCCCCCGACATCGACAGAAAGTGGTTATTGATCACGATCACGGTCTGGTCGCCATCGTCGAGGTGCACGGTCACCGTGATCATCAACGGCGGGCGACTCGTTAGCCCTTCTGGCGCATCGTACTGCGCAGCCGATTCCACCGTCGCCCTATCCCCCCGCACCAGATATCCCACGTCGATGCCGCGCGAGTCGAATCCTTCGATCAGCACGGGCTCGTAATCGTAGTCAACCAACTCCGGTAGCGCGACCAGGTCCTCCAGAATGGCGATGTTCTCCACTTCCTGAAGCCCGAGCACCGTGGGAGCCCCTGCAGCCTCGATCGTCGCAGCCAACTTCTCAAGCCGCAGGGTATAGCCCTGCAGATCCGGTCGCTCAGGACTTGAGGGATGCGGGTTGAAGATGTCGAACAGGTTCTCCACGTTGAACGTCGCGATGCTGATCTCGTCGGGTCCTGCGGGGGCCAATGCCGGCAGCACCGCCGCTTCCGAGAATAGCGTCGGCGTCACCACAGGCTGAACCTTGAACGCTTCATACGTGTAAGCAAGAGGCCCGATCACGTTGCTCACCAGGTCGCCCGTCTTGGCAGCGAGGGGCAGCGTCGAGCGATCGACGTGCTCCACATCCGACCCGTCGTCCAGGAAGATGACCATGCCCTTCGGGTCGCCCTTCATCACCCGATCGATCGCCCAGTCAGACCGCACCAGAGCCGTCTCGCCGTAGCGTGTGGTTGGCCCTACCACAATGGCGGGATCCGTGACCGCAACCAACATGCCTTCGAGCACTTCGTAGTAAGCCCTCGCCTCAGCCTCGTCGCTCGGCGGGGCCAGCTCCACGGGGTCAGGGAACGCGAAGGTTCCGGGCACCAGCTCAATGTCATCGATCGACCGGACGTGCAGGAGCGTCTGCCCCGACACCTCGCGGATCTTGCCCGACACGCGCACATAGTCCCCGGATGCCATCCCAAGGTCAAGCTCATCGGTCAACACGTAGAGCCCCTCAGACGTCGCCGGGCTATCATCCGGAGCCAGCGACTGGATCCAGAAGCCGCGCTGCTCGGGAAAGACGCCCGTGACCACGCCCTCAGTCGTTGCCGCGCTTCGGACAAAGGGCGAACGGTTGCCCTCACCCTGGATTGCGGACACCGGCACCCCGCTCCCGACAAATGTGAGCCACGGCGCCGTGGTCGCTGGCGTCTGCCACTCGGCTGCGGTAGCCTCAACGTGCGCCTCGAAGCTCCCCTGAACCAGTCCCGTCCGGACCCTGGCAACGCAGGTCACGCTGACCGCCTCGCCTCCAGGCCCGAGCTCGGCCACCCCCCAGAGCACCTCGCCCTGCGCCCCAATCACCCCACCGTCCGATACGTTGATGATCTCCACTTGGCTAACAGGCACCTCAGCCCGGATCGTCAGGTCCGTCAGCCTTGCTGCCGTATGATTGGTCGCAGTCAGGGTGTAGGTCACCAGGCCACCGGGTTCCACGCTGATCGGCGCCGCCGCCTCGATCATAAGCTCGGGCGGGTAGATGCGGCTGAAGTCCTCGGCAACCCTTGGCTTGATCTGCCATTGGCCATCGTAGAGCTCACTGATGCCCGCCACGCGGTACCGGTCGCCGGCATCGATGAACTCTGGACTAAAGTTGGACTCCTTATCGATGTACGCCAGGATGGTGTTTCCGGCGTCGTCAAGGATGTCAGCTTCGTAGCTGTAGCTGAACTCCTCCAGCCGGGCAATCGTGCCTTCCACCTCGATCAGGCGCCCCGGAATGGCCTCATCGTGCGTCGCATCGTGCACTGAGACGCCGGTAGGCTCCAACCACACAGCCTCGGAGGCCAGAACCTCGACATCATCAGGAACTACCACCGGCACGATCTCGACGGAGTCACGATAGACCTCGATCTTGCCGGTCACCCGAACCTGATCGCCGATGTGCACGCTGATGACGCCCTTCGCCCCCGGGCAGTAGACCTGAACGCCGCCTGTTTCGTCTTCGAGATAGAACTTGGTGCCCGTTGTCCCGGCATAGAAGCCGCCAGTGTACATCGTGGCAATCCCCTCGATCGTCACTACCTCACCCACAAGCGTGCGCGCCGGGCCCACCGGGATAGCGCCCCCCTCAACCAGCACGGTGGCAAAGGGGCCGTAGTCAACAGCCGATCCGTCCTGCGCGCTCACGTGGTAGCCCCGCAAGTGCACTGCACCGTAGCGCCACGGACTCTGAACCGTGAACTCGGCGCGGTGCGACGCATCCGCAGCAAGCGCCGCGACCGTGTACACAACGGCGCCTTCGTTGGCAGCCTCAGGAGCAGCCGTGCCCACGCCTTCACCACGTACCTCTGAAAGGACCGTGATCCCCTCCGGCAATGGGACGGCCACCTGCAACGCCCCGAGATCACGTCCCACGCGGTTCTCGACAACCACGGTCACCGGCATGGCGCTCCCCGGCGCGACACTGGCTGGCAACAGCGCCTCGATCACGAGAGCATCCGCCGGTTCGGGCGTGGTCGGGTCGCCCGAGTTCTGCGGCAGCGGCTCCTTCCGGCTCTGGAAGTCAGCGGTGCCGTCATCGGTATCCTGTGCATTGCCGGCAACGCCTCCGGGCAACCGCTCCAGGCTGGCGCCATCCTCAGGGGCAGGCGCCGGAACATCCCGCACGAAGCTCACGGGTGCGTCGCCCCACCCCAGTGTATCGACGACCTCGCCTTCAGCATCGCGGAGCTGGAGCCCCCCACGCCGCTCAAAGATCGGCACGTCGAAGGTCCCATCCGCGACCGCGCCGACATCCTCTCCCTCCCGTGCCAGAAGCAGGTGCCCGTACCTTGGCAGTTGAGTTGGCTTGCCCCAGATCGTTAGCCGTCGCTCCTCCTGATCGTCAGCCATCCGGTACCAGAGTGACCATCCCTTGAGATCGACCACGTCGGGGCCGGCGTTGTAGAGCTCGACGAACTCCAGGTTGTTGTTTCCTGGCACACCGGGTAGGAGCTCGCTGATGAGAACGCCATCCGTCTGCACCACAGCCGTTGGCGTCATCGCAGGCTCCCCCACTGTAGCAGTGGGAGGCAGCTCGCTGACCGGTGTCACGGTACACGCGGCAATCAAGGCAATGGCAGCAACCAGAAAGGGCAAGATGTCCAGACGGAATCGGCTCACGCGCGTCTCTCCTCAAGTCAGTGTTACGCCATTATAGCGGAAAGGCCCCCCGCAGGGCATGGTGATTCTTGCATCGTCATCCCAGGCAGGTACAATCAGTCACGCCGTCGCCGCCCGGCATCACGCGGCGCGACCCTTAGCCCTGACTGTGCGTCCCTAGGAGATAACCCCAATGCAGACCGTACAACTCGGCAACGTGACCGTCAGCAGGCTCATCCTCGGTGGCAACCCCTTCAGCGGCTTCTCGCACCAAAACCCGGACCGGGACCGTGAGATGCTCCACTATTACACCACGGACCGGATCAAGGAAACGATGCGCCAGGCAGAAGCCCTGGGCATCAACACCTTCCTGGGCCGGGCCGATGCCCATATCCGCCGCACGCTGCTGGAGACCTGGGATGAAGGTGGCACAATCCAGTGGTTCGCGCAGACGGCGCCGGAATTTGCGAGTCTCTCCGCTAACGTCGCCGGCGCCATTGGCACTGGCGCCTCGGCGGTCTACCTGCACGGTGGGCAGATGGACTACTACTTCGCTCAGGGACAGCTCGATGCCATCCAGGCCTTTGTGAACCAAGTCCGGGACGCGGGCGTTGCCGTAGGCGTTGCGGGACACAACCCACGTGTCCATGTCTGGGCCAACGAGACGCTCGACCTGGACTTCCACATGTGCTCATACTACAACCCCACCCCGCGCGACACGAACGCGGAGCATGTGCGGGGTGCAGTTGAGGTCTTCGACGATGCAGATCGTGCCGCCATGGTCGCCACGATCCAGAACCTGCGTGCCCCGGCGATCCACTACAAGATCTTCGCCGCGGGCCGCACCGGTCCGGCAGAAGCTTTCGATTTCGTGGCCCGTCACCTCCGCCCGCAAGATGCCGTCTGCATCGGCGTCTACACCGGCGACAATCCTGCTATGCTTGCCGAGGATGTGGCCCTTTTCAACGCCGCATTGGCCCGCCACCAGGGGTGAGGGCAGCCAACGGACTCAGGCACAGCGGGCGGCCCGATGGAAACCAAGAGAAGCAATGACGCTGCCGGGACAGCACATCCGGCGCGGCGATCCCTACCCAGGCAACCAAGGAGATCCAATGACGGCCACATCGAGTGAGCGGAAGGAGCTCTCGCTCCTTCAGAAGATTGGCTATGGGCTGGGTGATATCTACGGTGGCGGTGCCGGAACACTGATCAGCTTCTACTACCTCGTCTTCCTGACCGATGTCGTGCGCATCCGGCCTGCCCTGGCGGGTACGGTCATCCTGATCAGCAAGATCTACGACGCCATCACCGACCCGTTCGAGGGCGTCGTTGCCGACCGCACCCGCACGCGTATGGGTCGTCGACGCCCCTACCTCCTGGCGGGCATTCCCCTGGTCTTCCTCTCCTTCTTCACCCTCTTCTATCCGACGAGCTTTGCTCAGGAGAGTGCGCGGTTCGCCTTCGTCATCGTCACCTACCTGTTCTATTCCACAGTCGTGAGCATTGTGATGCTCAACTACAATGCGCTGCAGTCTGAGCTGACCCTCGACTACTTCGAGCGCACTACCCTCAGCGCGGCGCGGATCTTCTTCTCCACGGTCGGCTCGATTGCGGCAGCGCTCGTCCCTCTGGAGATCGTCAAGGCGTTTGACAGCGTTCGCAGTGGGTACATCGCAATGGGTCTGACCTTCGGCGTCATCTTCGCAGTGCCCTTCGTTGCGACTGTCCTCACGACACGCGAGCGCGCTGAGTTCCAGCGACCGCCACAGCGCTTCGATTGGCGCAAGACCTACATCCAGCCCTTCAAGACCCGGACGTTCGTCTACGCCCTGCTTATGTACCTCTGCGCCTTCGTCGCCATGGACGCGGTCAGCAGCATCGTCGTCTACTACGTCAAGTACTATCTGGGGCGAAGCAGTGAGGTTAGCTTCGTCAACGGCACACTCCTGATAGCACAGGTCATCTCGCTCCCCTTCTACACCTGGCTAAGCCGGCGCACGAGCAAACGCATTGGCTACATCGGCGGCGCCGCCATCTGGATGCTGGCGATGATCGTCAGCGGCCTGATCACACCGGTCAGCCCGGTGTGGGCGGTCTATGTCTTCGCAGCCATCGTCGGGATCGGCACCGGGGGCATCGTCGTCATGATCTACGCCATCTTCCCCGATATCCCTGACGTCGACGAACTGGCAACGGGTGAGCGCCGCGAGGGCACCTATTCGGCCCTGATTACGTTTGTGCGCAAGCTCAGCTCCGCAGTCGCGATCTTCCTGGTGTCCAACGCCCTGTCGATCGCAGGGTACGTACCGCCCTTGGAGGACATCGTAAGTGGTAAGGTCCAGCTCATCGAGCAGCAGCAGTCTGTCGCTTTCCTGGACGCGCTGCGGGCCATCTTCGCCGGCGCCCCCATCGTGCTGCTGGCGCTGGCCTTGCTCGCCGCACTCCGCTATCCGCTGACGCCCCAGCTACATCGCCGGCTGGGCGATCTCCTGGCAGCGCGCCGCCGCGGCGATCCGGAGACCGCGGCCCTGCGGGCCGAGGCGGACTATCTCGAAACGCATCTGGTCGGCTAGTGCTTCGCTAAGCCTGTGTCTGGGGTTCGTGGGTGCAACTTCAGTCGCTCCGATGCCTCAGCAAGCCGGAGCAGAGCCAACAAATCGGTTGTTACGAGCTAAATCAACTGACCCGTAGATATACGACTGACCGGGGGGGAAGATATGGACTACGATCAACTAGGAAAGCTGATCGACGCGGCAATCGATAAGAGTGACTTCTCGGGCGTCGTGCGCCTACGCCACCACGGCGACGTGATCTACGAGCGCGCCGCAGGCTACGCCGATCGCGCCAACCGGATCCCCAACACCCTCGAGACCCGCTTCGGCATCGCCTCGGGCACGAAACTCTTCACGGCGCTCGCCGTAGGCAGGCTGATCGACGCCGGAAAGCTGGCGCTCGACACGCGCCTCGCGGACGTCGTCGACCTTGGGTTTC
>JAXDDP010000088.1:0-4133 GCA_034676785.1 Anaerolineae bacterium
AAACCAAACACATTCCCCCCGCCCCGCCTCCCTTCGTGGCCCCGCGGCTTGTTATCCCGACCTGTGTGGTCCCGCCGGTCAATAGGCGCCCAGGTCTCGCAGACGGTCGTCACTGATGCCGAAGTGATGGGCAATCTCGTGACGGAGGACGTGCTCGACCATGGCGCGCACCTCCTCGTCGCTCTGGCAACGTAGCTGGATGGGTACACGGTAGATGCTGATTTTGTCGGGCAGCACAAGCGTGTAGCTGCGGGTGCGGTGGGTCCGAGGCACCCCATGGTAGAAGCCGAGCAGCTCGGTGTTGTGTCTGATACCTACCAGGCGCATCGTCGCTCTGTCCGGACGGTCTTCGACGACGATGTCGACGTTGTCGAGCATCTCCATGAGTTCTGGGGGCAGTGCGTCCACCACTTCCGCGACGATCGCCTCGAAGGCTGTCCGATCCATGCCCCCTCGCCTATTCTGCCGGACTGAGCGCTATTGCCACTGCTGCCTCCGTCTGCACCTGCAGGGCCCGCGCGAACGGAATCGAGATGAGGATCAGGACGGCCGATGCCAGGAAAATGCCCTGATAGTCGATGATGGGCAGCAGGGCACTCGCCAGGAAGGGCACACCCACAGAGCTGATGTGGTCAAAGGTGACGCCAGCAGTCAGCGTGGGGGTGAGTTCCTCCGGTGGCGCCGTGCGGTACACATAGGTCGACAGCCCCAGACCGAAGGGTGTGACCAGCTTGATGATGATCCAGAGCACTATCAGAAGCCACAGGTTGCCGACCACGGCGTAGCCGAAGCAGCAGAGGGCCAGGACGGCGTAGGAGAGCGGCGTTGTCACCTGTTCGCCCCGACGGTCGATGATCCTGCCCATTGCGGGGGAGAGGGCGAGCGTCAGGACGCCGCTGATCAGGGTGAGCGTGCTGATATGCCAGACGCGCAGCCCGAAGTTCTCGACGAGCATCAGCGTGATGAAGCTGCCCAACACCAGTTTTCGCGCCCCGGAGAAAAAGATCAGGACGTAGTAGCGCCAGTAGCGTCCCTTGATCAGAATCCGCGACGGCTCGACCTCGGTTGTGCCCAGGTGTTTGGGCAGGAGGTAGAGCATGAGCGAGGACACGACGATCACGAGGCCGCCCACAACGTAGTAGGTGGTGAGAGGCATCTCAGGCAGCAGTCCTGAGATCAGGGAGATCGCGCCCATACCTGCGATGCCTGCTAGCGAGCCCACTGAGCCCAGCGCACCGAGCACATATCCAGCGTTCTGTTTGTTGCTGAGTGCCAGCCCGATGGCGCTGTTGAGCGGCGCCCAGAGGTGGAAGCCGAAACTGCCGGCGACCACAGCCAGGAGGAGGGCCGAATAGGATCCCACAAAGGCGTGTACGAAGTAGCCAACACCCATCAGGAACAGCGCCAGCGTGCCCTGGCGCATCAACGGGAGCCGCATCGTGAGCGCTGCCAGGAAGATCAACCCGAGACCCGGCAATTCCCTGACACCCTCCAACCACAGGACCTGGCCCTCGGTCAGGTCCAGCGTCTCGATGAAGAAGTTCATTCGCGTTCCGTCCAGCAGTCCCTGACCGAAGCGGGCAAGGAAGAGTGTGACCGCGAAGAGGATCAGATTGCGGGTCCAGACGGTGGTGTCGTAGCGTAGCCGAAAACGTTGCATGAGATCTCCTGGGTGCGAAGGCGCCAGCACCGTGTTGTATTGATTGATTATACACGATGCGAACGTCCGGGCTTCGTCTGACTTGTTCTCCCTGCCAATCCTGCTATAATGGTGCATGGGGATGATCGGTTTCGACGGGGGAGGCTGGCTGTGGGCTGCGGGCCGGGGAGGCTTCGTCTCCGTAAACCCAGAAGCAAACCAACAAATGCCAACAACATGGCAAACACTTGGGCGCCCGTCGCCGTCGCTGCGTAAGCAGTAAGCGACTAACCCCAAAAACCTGACCGGGTATCCGGTCACGCCCCTCTGGCATCTCGTATGCGTGTCAGAGTAAGGTGACATAATGTATACGTGCTAGCTGGCAGACACCGATAAGCCAGTCCAAGAAAAATCGGATGGCGCGGATGCGGCGTGGTCGGCAACGGCCCTCCGCGCGACACTAAATCGCCGACTACGCTCGTAGAGGCTCATTGTCGAATTCTTCGGACGCGGGTTCGATTCCCGCCATCTCCACTCACAACAAAGATAGCCACCACCCGGTGGCTATCTTTGTGTTGACGAGGTGCTGGCCGACGAAACGACGAGCATCGGGGGCCGCCTGCGCGCCATCGCGCCGGTATCCACCACGTGCCAGACGTACTTTTCGCATTCTGGCACGGCCATGGGACAATGGGGAGAGCCTGGGAAGTCGCTGCAGACGTAGCACGATCGAACCGCGAGTTTGGGTCTCGGTGCCGTTGCGGTCGGCGAGCACAAGCGTTGGTGATCTCCAACATCCCGGATATCATTGAGACTGCCGTCGTCGATCATGTCCCGTCTCTGGTGGTGCTGGAGCGCCGTGGCCACAGACGCATCGATGAGAAAGTACTTCTGGTACACATCGCGAACGCCAAGGTCGCGTTCAGGAATTGCAGATACGTCCAGCGAGAGCTATGCCAACCCCTAAGATTGTCCTGCTGACCGGCGGAAGACAGATCGGCAAGACTACCGCGTTGTCCGAGGCTGTCAGACGGCTTCAGGATGCCGGGGTCAGGGTCTCCGGACTGTTGACACAGCGCGCCGGCCCTCATGACCTTGCCGCCATCGAGCTCCATACGGGGGCCAGGTACCCCTTGACCGACCCTTATCGGGACATCCCCGGCGCTCCCACCCCGAACTTCGTTATGAACGAAGCCGCATTCGCCCGCAGCACTGCCGCGCTGGCGACGTCTTTCCCGACCCAGGTGTTCGTGTTGGACGAGATTGGCCCGTTGGAGCTGCGCCATCACCATGGTTGGGTGAGCGTGCTTGATCTGCTCAGGCGCGAATCCTATGCGTTGGCTTTCATCGTCGTCCGGCCCGAGTTGGTGGGAGACGCGATCTTGGCGCTACCGGACGCGGAGTATACGGTGATTCGGGTCGATCTGCACAGTCGTCAGGCATTGGGCGCTCACCTGTTTGACGTAGCTATGGCACGGCTTCCGGGCACCTCACCTGTGGCGCCGGGAGGTGGGCGATGAGGGAATGGCCGGTCTTTGGCCATCGTTGGGCCGTAAAGCAGTTACAACACGCCATCGAGACCAGTGAGGTTCCACACGCTCTGCTGATCACCGGCCCCGAGAGTGTCGGCAAGCACACGCTGGCCAGGCAGTTGGTGGCTGCGATGCTGTGCCGTGCGGAATTGGAGGAGCGTCCCTGCGGGAAGTGCCTGTCTTGTCGCAAGCTGGTGTCTGGCAACCATCCGGATTACCTGGAGATCATGTCCAGCGATCGGACAGCTCATCTCCGGATCGAGCAAATTCGCGAGGTCGAGCGTTTCCTCTCGTTGACGCCCAATGAGAGCCCCTGCAAGATTGCGCTGGTGGGTGACTTTGAGCGCACAACGATCGGCGCCGCGAATGCGCTGTTGAAGACGTTGGAAGAACCTCCCACCTACGCGCATCTGATCCTCCTGGCGACCGATGCCGACCTGCTGCTGCCCACCATCGTCTCCAGGACGCAACAGCTCGTTCTCAGACCTCTCGCGACGCAGGAGGTTGCGTCTGCCTTGACCTCGACATGGGGCGTTGAAGGAGAGCGGGCTGGCCATCTGGCGCGCCTGTCTGGTGGGCGCATCGGCTGGGCTGTGCGGGCGGCGACAGACCCTGGGGCGGCCACATCTATGGAGACCGCACTCGATGACCTTGTCTCGGTGCTCTATGAGGATTTACCGGCCCGATTCGCGCGAGCACAAGATCTCGCCCGAGATTCAGCGGTGTTGGCCGAGACGTTCGAGGCATGGTTAACGTTCTGGCGGGATGTGCTGCTTCAACAGACCGGCAACGTTGGGGCCATGGTCAACCTGGAGCGGCGCGAGCTGCTCCAATTAGTAGGGACAACGGTTGATGTGGCAACCACACTTCGCATCCTGACCGAGCTTGAGGGGGCGCAGGAGGCGGTGCTCGCGAACGCTAATGCGCAGCTCTTGGTTGAAAACTTGCTGCTCGAGCTGCCC
>JAXDDP010000091.1:0-17830 GCA_034676785.1 Anaerolineae bacterium
CTGGAGGAGTTGATCCCGACAGGGGACGGAGAGGCGGAGGGACTGCGCCTGGTTCCGATTGACGCGATCAGGCCGAATCCGCATCAGCCCCGCACGAGCATGTCGCAGGCGAGCCTCACCGAGCTTGCGGATTCTATCCGCGAGCACGGTATCATCCAGCCGTTGATCGTCACGCGCGCCCCCGATGGGAGCTACCAGCTTATCGCCGGCGAGCGCCGCTGGCGGGCATCGCGCCTCGCCGGCCTCGAAGAGGTGCCTGTCATCGTCAAAGAGGCGGCGCCTCAGGACATGCTGGCGTTGGCGCTCGTCGAGAACATTCAGCGCGCCGATCTCAACCCCCTTGAAGAGGCCCTGGCTTTCCAGCACCTGGTCGAGGACTTTGGGCTTTCTCAGGGCGAAGTGGCTCAACGCGTAGGGAAGAGCCGGTCCGCCGTGGCCAACCTGATGCGGCTGTTGTCAGCTTCGGCGGCGGTACAGCAGGCCCTCCTCGACGGAGAGATCACCGAGGGGCACGGGCGCGCGTTGCTGGGATTGACGAGCGATGAACTGCAGGCCGCGGCACTCAGCCGCGTGCTCCAGAAGCAGCTGAGCGTGCGCGAGACCGAGGCCCTGGTCCGGCATATGCGTGCCATCGAGGAAGCGCCGGCTGCCCCCAGACGTGAGCCTGAGGATCCGCAGATCCGGGCGCTCGAGGAGCGTTTCTGTGAGGCCTTGGGGACACGCGTCCGGCTCAGGCACAACAAGCAGCAGGGGCGCGTCGTGATCTACTACTACTCCGACGAGGAGTTCCAGGCGCTCTATCAGCGGCTGACAGGCGAAACGCTATAGGGCGCCTTTGCCTTCCAGGGTCACCCTCTGAACTGCTTCCTGAGGCCGCCTTCTGAGGTCGCCTACTGCTTGGCGGTGGGCCAGCTGATTGCGTAGGTGCACAGCCCACCATTACGTGCCTCATTCACCAGTCGCGTCACTTCAGCCCCAGGACCGGAGAGCAGCTGTACCATATAGCGGTCGATCTGACAGACGTCCCTATGGTCCTGACTGACGTGGTAGTAGGGACAGCTACTGACATAGATCAGGTAGAGCCCCTTCTTCTCCTTGCTCTCTTCCCAGCGCGACACGTATCCCTGTTGATTCAGGAAAAGGACGACGCTATCCACGCGCGCTGCGGGGTCCTCGGGAAGGGCGCCCGATCGTTCGGCGATCCGGGCTGCTGCACGTTCCAGGAGGTAATCGCGCTCGGCCGGCGCCATACACTCCTCAATCGATCCCAACAACGCTGAGGCGAGGCCACTGTAGTTGTTTGGGAAGAGATCGGCCGCTGTGGACGTGAGGCGATAGACAAAGCGGGGCCGGCCCGGTCGACTGGAGCGGACAATCTCGGGATCCGAGATGTAGCCTTCCGAACGCAGGATCTCAAGGTGGTGACGAACGGTGACGCTCGTCAGTACAAGCTCGTTGCTGAGGTCTTGAACGGTGACCTCGCCAAGACGCTTCATGATCTCTAGGATCTGTTGTCTCGTGTCCTGCATTATCCTCTCTCCAAGGTTTCGATCAACCTATTGCCTCAGTCGACGCATCGCCAATAAACAAGGTTTTCTTAACCCTATTGCATTTTAACACCAGGTTAGCGATTTGTCAAACGGAGTTATAGTTATTGGACAAAGCTCCTCGATATCCCGGTCGTTCGGCTTGCTGCCCGTCCTACGCCCTCGGATAGCTGGTGTTTCAAGGAGGGTGTGCTATAATCACGCCGATCTGTGATCGGAGGTAGGTACGTGTTCGAGGTCAAAAAAGAACTTCTCGATTCCCATGAAGCGCTTCTCGAGGTTACATTTGAGGAGCCCGCAGTTGATGAGGCCAAGCGCCGGGCTGCAACGAAGATATCGCGCGAGGTCAACATTCCTGGATTCCGCAAGGGCAAGGCGCCTTACGCCAAAGTCCTGCAGTACGTCGGTGAGGGCAGTGTGGTCCAGGAGGCCGCAGAGCTCCTGGTGGATGAGGCTTATACTCAGATTCTTGAGAAGGGTGAGGTGTCGCCCTACGGCCCCGGCGAATACGTCAGCATGCAGCCGTCGCCCCTGGTGCTCAAGATTCGTGTGCCCCTGGAGCCCTCGGTTGAGCTTGGAGACTACCTGAGCATTAGAGAATCCTGGGAGGATCCGACGGTCTCTGACGAAGAGGTCACCCAGGTCCTGGAGCAGATGCGGGAAGAGCACGCGATTATGGAACACGTGGATCGCCCCGCCGCGATGGGCGATCAGGTATTGGTGGACGTGAAGGCTGTGGCCAACGGCGATGTGCTCGTTGACGAGAAGGAGATCGAGGTCGTGCTTTCGGAGAGCCGGCCTTTCCTCTCGCCAGAGTTCGTAGCTGCGCTGGTAGGGATGAGCGTCGACGAGGAGAAGCAGACCACGCTGGTCCTGCCTGAGACGATCTATCAGCCATCGCTTCAAGGGGTTGAGGCTGACTTCACGCTCACGGTTCGCCACGTCCACGAGCGCACCCTGCCAAACCTCGATGATGCTCTGGCCAGCACCGTGGGATCGTTTGAGACTGTTGCCGAGCTCGAGAAGGATGTCCGTGAGCGCTTGATGGCACACAAGCAGGAGCAGGCTGAGGGTGAGTATCAGACGAAGCTCGTCTCGAAGCTCGTGGAGCAGTCGACGGTGGCCTATCCCCCCGTGTTGCTCGATGAGACGCTGGACGAGATCGTGAACGAGACCAAGCAGAGGGTTGAGAACCAGCGCAAGATGTCGCTGGAGGATGCTTTGCGGCTGGATGGCCTGACGCTGGAGCAGTTCCGCGACCAGATGAGACCCCAAGCGGAGATCCGGGTGAAGCGTTCGTTGGCTCTGAGCAAGCTCGCCGGGCAGGAAGGCGTGGCGGTCAGCGATGACGAGGTCGCCCAAGAGTACATGAATCTCCTGAGCCGGATCGGCATGGTGGAACAGCTTACGGACCGGACTGTTGATGTTGACTCAGCGCTTGGTCGCAACCTGCGGTCCAACGTGCTCGGTCGCAAAGTGATGAGCCGGTTGACCGCCATTGGTCGCGGCGAGGCTCAGGTGGCTGAGGCTGAAGCTGAGGCCGGTGCCTAGACGACTGTGACTTGCATCCTAGTCGATGAGCGAATCCGCGCCCTCCAGGGCCGGTTCGCTCATCGATAGCCGCCAGATGGTGAGTGGCGGCTGAAGACCGAGGAGGCGGCTATGACAATCCCGTACGTCATTGAAAGCACCGGACGTGGGGATCGGATGTACGACATCTACTCCCTGTTGCTGCGAGAGCGCATCATCTTCCTGGGAACCCCGATTAACAGCCAAGTGGCTAACGTTATCGTTGCCCAGTTGCTCTTCCTTGATCGAGAGGACTCAGAGCGCGACATCTCCCTCTATATCAACTCTCCGGGTGGCGAGATCGCAGCGGGGCTGGCTATTTACGACACTATGCAGCTGATTCAGGCGCCCGTGTCGACGATCGCCGTGGGTATGACCGCCAGCATGGGAACCGTGCTTCTGACGGCGGGCACGAAGGGGCGTCGCTATGCACTGCCCCACGCGACCATCCACGTGCATCAGCCCTTGGGCGGTGTCCAGGGCCAGGCGGCTGACATTGAGATCGCCGCCCGGGAGATCCTCAAGAAGCGTGACTTGCTGAATGAGATTCTGATGCACCACACGGGGATGACCGACGAACAGATCGATAACATCACCGATCGTGACTTCTACATGACAGCAGCCGAAGCCATAGAATATGGCATTGTTGACAAGATCCTTGAGCCTATGGAACGGTAGGGCTTACATCGGGGGGGGACCAGTGTCTCCCCCCGAATCTTGTGTTGGCGGGGTGAATCGTCAGCGTTGTTCCCTCTGTGAGACTTCTCTCACACTATGCCTGATCATATCGATCATTCAATCATACCTGTAGGAGTGAGGAGGTTACAAACGTGGATCTAGAAGTCTTGAATGGCCTGTTGCGGCCGAAGTCCATTGCTGTTGTTGGGGCTTCAGATACCCCCGGTAAGATTGGATATACCGTTGTTCGCAGCTTGCTCGAGAGCAAGTATGAGGGCCCGATCTATCCGATCAACCCCAAAGCGGGGGTAATACAGGGACTCCAGGCGTATACGTCGGTGCTGGAAGTCCCCGGTGAGATTGACGCTGCCGCGATCGTGGTGCCGGCAAAGCTCGTACCTCAGGTTGCCACGGAGTGCGGCAAGAAGGGCGTGAAGGGGCTGATCGTGATTGCGTCGGGGTTCAGCGAGGTTGGCCTGCACGATCTGGAGGATCAGGTCGTGGCGATTGCGCATGAGTATGGTATGCGCGTCCTGGGCCCGAATATCGTGGGCATTTTGTCCAACTCCGACAAGTGCAACGCTTCGTTCGCACCGTTCCTGCCCCTGGCGGGTACCGCTGCACTGGTCTCCCAGAGCGGCGCGCTGCTCATTGCGATGGATGCCTCGACCTACATCCGCCGAGTCGGCTTCGACAAGATGATCTCCATCGGAAACATGTCCGATGTCGATTTTGCCGACCTCATTGAGTGGCTGGATCAGGACTCGAGCACGGAGTGTATTTCGTTGTATATCGAGGGCCTCCGGGATGGGCGCCGCTTTATGGAGAACGCGCGGAAGGCCGGTAAGCCTATCGTTGCGTTGAAGTCAGGCGTCTCGGCCCACGGGGCAGCTGCAGCGGCCTCGCACACCGGTTCTCTCGCTGGAGCGCAGAAGGTCTACGATGCGGCGTTTGGCCAGGCCGGCGTGGTGATGGCGTCTGATCTGAACAACCTCTTTGATCGCACGTTGGCGCTCTCGTTGCAGCCGCCCCTGATGGGTGACAATCTGTTGATCCTGACCAATGGTGGTGGCGTGGGCGTGCTGGCGACCGACTCTGCCGAGCGATATGGCCTGCCGCTGCGGTTCGCGCCGGAAGATGTACAGGTTGAGTTGAAGAAGCATATGCCGGAGTTCGGTTCAGCAAAGAACCCTGTCGACCTGACGGGCATGGCTGGACGAGATTGGTACCAGGACTCCACGCAGTATGCCTATGCCCATAGCTGGGTCGACGGCCTGGTCATCCTCTACTGTGAGACGGCGATGACCGATCCGCAGAACATTGCTGAGGGGATCAAGGCTGCGGTCGATGCATCCGGCGTGAAGGGAAAGCCCATCGTGGTTTCGTTCGTCGGTGGTGAACGATCGGAAGCTGCTATGCGCTGGCTGGTCGAGAATGGCATCCCGGCCTACAACGAACCCGACACCGCTGTGAACGCGATGGCAGCATTGCGTGAATATGCTCAGAACAAGGCAAAGGCCTCCAACGGTTTCACGAAGCTCACGGACGTGGACGAGGCGAAGGCGCGCGCGATCATCGCCAAGGTGCGTGCCGAGGGCGATCGTAACGTCACCGAGATGGAGTCCAAGAAGATCTTCGAGGCCTACGGGCTGCCGGTGGTTACCTCTCGCCAGGCGCAGACCGAGGATGAGGCGGCGGAGCTTGCCAATGCGATAGGCTATCCCATCGTGATGAAGATCCTCTCACCGGATATCCTGCACAAGTCCGATGCTGGCGGCGTGAAGGTTGGGCTGGAATCCGAGGCCGAGATCCGTGAGGCGTTCCGCACGATTATGGCGAACGCCAAGGCGTACAATGCCAATGCCGACATCCACGGTGTGGTAGTGCAGCAGATGGCGCCCTGGGGGACCGAGGTGATTCTGGGTTCTGTGAACGATACGACGTTCGGCCCCACGCTGATGTTCGGTCTGGGTGGCATCTTTGTGGAGGTCCTCAAGGACGTCACGTTCCGCGTCGCGCCGGTGGGTGTTGACGAGACGCTGACGATGCTGTCCGATATCAACGGTGCGCCCATTCTCAGGGGCGTCCGCGGTGAGGCCCCCAGGGATACCAAGGCCCTCGCTGCAGTGCTCAGCCGGTATTCGCAGATGATCTGCGATCTGGCTGATGAGATCCAGGAATCCGATGCCAATCCAATGATCGTGTATGAGGAAGGCGCCGGCGCATGCATTGTCGACGCTCGCATCATCCTCAAGGCGAAGAAGAGCTAGACCGTTTCAAGTGGCAGTGTGAGAATGGCCGCCCGTGATTTGCACACGGGCGGCCATCTTGTTTCCGCCCGTGTGCTTGCCGTGGGGCATACTCTCACCTATACTGGATCACGATTAGTGTTCAGCTAAGTTGGTTCGTAGTAACCGCTTGAGCGGTTCTGCTGCCGCCCGGTCTGCTGGGCGCGCCGGCGGAGGCAACGGAACGACTGAAGTCGCACCTACGAACCCCAAGCATCAGCTCAACTACGCACTAGCCCTGCTGAGGGAGGTGGCTGTGGGCCTCAATGACGCTGCATTGCCCTTGCGTGTGCGCGATCTGACTTTCCGATATCGGATCCGCGAGCAACCCGCTATTCGTGAGCTCTCCCTTGACCTTCATCCGGGTGAGCTAATGCTCGTGGCTGGCACGAGTGGCTGCGGCAAGACGACGCTCATGCGGTGCATCAACGGACTCATTCCGCGCAGTTACCACGGCGAGCTCAGTGGGACTGTCCAGATCTTCGGCGAGGATGCTCGTGGGATGAGCATGGCCGCGCTATCGCAGAAGGTCGGAACACTGTTGCAGGACCCCGAACGGCAGATCGTGGGCAGCTTTGTGCTGAATGAGGTGGCGTTTGGCCTGGAGAATCTGGGCATACCGCGTGGCGAGATGCTGGCGCGCGTCGATGAGACGCTGGATTTCCTGGGCATTTTGAAGCTGCGCGATCGTGAGACCTTCAGCCTGTCAGGTGGTGAGAAGCAGAAAGTCGCTCTGGCTGGAGCGCTGGCGATGCGACCTCAGATCCTGTTGCTGGATGAACCGCTGGCGAGCCTGGACAGCGCTTCGGCACAGGAGGCGCTGGCCCTATTCCGTCGCCTTGCGGACAGCGGCGTGGCCATTATGCTGGTGGAGCACCGCGTTGAGGATGTGCTGCGCATCGGCCCCGATACCGTTCTCTATCTTCGCGATGGGGAACAGGCCTACTTTGGGGATGCCGATGGTATGCTGGACGTCCTCGATTACCACGAGGTGAAGTTGCCCGCTCCGGTGGTTTTCGAGCGTGCCAAAGCGGCACCGGCGCCCCACTTCGAGTTGGCTGTGAAGCCCAATGGGCGTGAAGATCTTGTCGCGTTCGACCATGTGGGCTTTCGCTACGATCCCGCGCTTCCTGACGTATTGCACGATGTGAACTTCACGGTGCACAGGGGCGACGTTGTGGCTATGCTGGGCGCCAACGGTGCGGGAAAGACCACGCTGGTCAAGCACGCCCTGGGCTTGCTCAAGCCAACGGCGGGTCGGGTCCTACTCGAAGGGCGCGACACGCGCGATATGTCCGTTGCGCAGGCGGCGCGTACGGTTGGGTACGTATTCCAGAGTCCCTCTCAGATGTTGTTCGCTCCTACCGTCAAGGAGGAGTTGTCCTTTGGTCCGCACAATCTGGGTTACGCTCCGGACCAGATCCAACGTGATATCGCTATGGCATTGGATGTCGTCAATATGGCGGACTATGCGGACTCACCGCCATTGGCGCTCTCCTTTGGCCAGCAGAAGCGGATCAGCATCGCGGCGGTATTGGCGATGCGGTCACGCATTCTGATGATGGACGAGCCAACGGCGGGACAGGACTACTGGAACTACACGGCCTTTATGGACGCGATTCTGCAGATGCCGGGGTTCGATGCCGTGATTTTCATCACTCACGATCTTGATCTTGCCATCAGCTATGCGAATCGGATTGTTCTGGTCAGCGAGGGGCAGATTGCTGGCGATGGGTCGCCCGACACCGTTCTGGTGGATGAAGAGCTCCTGCTGCGCTGCCGGGTAGTGCCGACGTCTCTTCTCAGGCTCAATCTCGAGAAGCTTCCGGCGACGGGAACCTTTATGCGGGCTGAGCTTCTGGCCCACGCTGTCGCTTGAGACGCTGCACCTGGCAGGGAAGGAGGTGTGATCGGACGTGATGCGGTGATCGCCCAGGTGGCGATGTTCTGGATGGTTCCTTGGTCTGACTGCTATCAATGGGAGGTCTGTTATGGAGAAGAAGTCGTTGTGGTCGTTTGGCACGCGTGAAGTCGTCTACGCGGCCATTGGCGCTGCGCTGTACGGCGTTTTCTCATGGGTCACGAACTGGATTGGCCTTCCCGCGGCGGGCAACATCTCACTGCGACCTGCTGTGGCGATCCCGCTGTTCTTCGGTGTTGCATTCGGCCCAGTCGTGGGCTTCATTACGGGGTTTCTGGGAAATGTTCTGGGCGATTTCCTCTCGGGTTATGGCTTCTGGTGGTCGTGGGACCTGGGCAATGGCCTGATGGGCCTGATTCCGGGGCTGATGGCTGCGGGCATTGCCTCGTACAAGGCCAAGGGCACGATCATCAAGGCCGAGATCCTGGTCGTGATCGCTGCAGCCATCGGGATGCTGGTGCCATCGCTGTTGGAGATTCCTTTGAGTGGCATCGATCTCCGTACGGCGATCGTGGGGTACTGGTTCCCCTCGTTCCTGAGCAACGCCATCAATGGCCTGATTCTCGTGCCGATTCTAATGGTGGCATACGACGCGGTCGTCTCCAGATCCGGACGCTAGCGTGAACCTATCGGGCCGGCCTTGTCGTTGAGTGGCAGGGCCGGCCGTTGGCGGGAGAAAAACTATGCTGGTCACCTGGAAGTACCGTCCCCGAGGCAGTGTCATCGAGAAGATCGACCCTCGAGCGCGCTGGATCACGTCGTTCCTCATCCTGTTTGCTCTGACGCAGTTCTGGGACATCCGCTTCCTGTCGTTCTTCCTCGTCATCGTGCTGGTCCAATATGCGTTGGCACGGCTGACCTGGGCTGAGACGCGGCGGGCATGGCTGTTCATCCTGATCTTTGTCGTTGGGATTGTGGCATTGAACACTGTCTTCACCGGAAGGGGAGGGACGGTCGAGGTCCTGCAAAGCGGGCACGTCCTCTGGCGGACAGAATGGCGCATTTTGGGGCTCAATATCCACCCCACGATAACGGTTGAGCGTGTGTGGTTCGCGTTATCGCAGATTGTGCGGATGGTATCGATCTCGGCCCTCTTCCTGATCATTCCCTATACCATGAACCCCCGCCATTACGGTGTGACCTTCCGGTCCATGGGTCTGCCGGATCGCTTCGCGTTCTCGATGGACCTGGCCTTCCGGTTCGTGCCTACGTTGGCGCGTGACTTCAACACGACATTGGATGCTCAGAAAGCTCGTGGGTTCGAGGTCGAGAAGCTCGAAGGTGGGGTTGTTGCCCAGATCCGCAAGACGGCGCCGCTGGTGGTTCCGGTGACGATGAACGCGATCCTCAGTGGCGAGGACATCACCAACGCGATGGATCTGCGCTGTTTTGGCACGCGGGCGCGGACCTGGATTCATGAGTTAGTGTACCAGAGGTGGGACACCTTCCTGATCGGCGTGGGCGTTGTCATATTCGTGGCCTCGTTAGTCCTGCGCTACGGTCTGGGGATTGGCACCTTCTGGGTTCCGGATTGGGCGTTGGCCTGGGCTGGTAGCTGACCTCACTGGAGGCGATAATGTTCCCACTGCGTGATAATGTACCGTCGAGGCGCTTTCCCGTTGTGACCCTGGTGATTGTCGTGATCAATGTGCTCATCTTCCTGTTTGAGTTCTTGATAGGAGAGAGCGCGGTCCAACTGACCGAGTCGTTCGGCGTGGTGCCGGCCCGGCTGATCGGCAACTGGTACAACCCGGTGGTCCTCTTCACGCTGTTCTCCTCGATGTACCTTCACGGTGGATGGGCGCACCTCATTGGCAATATGTGGTATTTGTGGATCTTCGGCGACAACATCGAGGACCGCATGGGACGGTTGGGCTACTTCATTTTCTATACGCTGTGTGGCATCGCCGCTGCGCTGATCCAGGTAGCCGTGGCCCCACGCTCCGAGATTCCCATGATCGGCGCCAGTGGCGCCATTGCCGGTGTGCTGGGGGCCTATCTCCTGCTCTATCCGCGGGCGCGTGTCAGCACGCTTGTCCCCGTGTTCTACTTTATCCGCATCATCTGGCTACCCGCGATCCTCGTTCTGGGCGGCTGGTTCCTGGTCCAACTGCTGAACGGGTTGGCGACGCTCAATGTGCAGATGATGACCGGCGGTGTGGCCTTCTGGGCCCACATCGGAGGATTCGTGGCTGGTATGGCATTGATGCCAATCTTCCGGCGCCGCAATACGCAGCCGCCGTCATTGGGCTACGGGCAGTCGTCAACTCTCGATTCGCGGTATCGTTGGTAGGACGCGTTGATAAACGGCTCTCCTCATATCGCCGTAAATCTGCAGGAGGTTCACGCGCGGATTGCCGAGGCGGCGCTGCGTGCCGGTCGCGACCCCACAGACGTGCAGTTGGTAGCGGTGACCAAGACCTTTCCCGTGGAGGCCATCCTCGAGGCATACGCTGCGGGGCAACGAGATTTCGGCGAGAACCGTCCAGAAGAGGGGGCAGAGAAGATCCCGCTTGTGGGAGAGCGCCTCGGCATTAGCCCCATCAACCCGGTCTGGCACATGATCGGCCATATCCAGAGCCGCAAGGCGGATCTGGTCATCGCGCACTTCGATGTCGTCCATGCTGTGGATCGGATGAAGCTCGCAGCCAGGCTGAGCCAGCTTGCTCACGAGGCCGGTCGGCAAGTTCCTGTCTTACTTGAGTGCAACGTCTCGGGCGAGGCCAGCAAGTACGGCTACACAGCTGCCGGCTGGGAGACGGATTCGGCTGTACGCCAAGCGCTCAGGGCAGAGGTCGCGCAGGTCGTGCGTATGCCGGGACTGCGTGTGGAGGGGCTGATGACCGTGGCGCCGATTGGGGATGATGTTACGATGGCGCGGCGCACCTTCGCATCGCTCCGGGGACTGCGTGACTACCTTCGCGAGGAGTTCCCAGATGTAGACTGGACGCACCTCTCGATGGGTATGTCGGATGACTTCGAAGCTGCTATTGCCGAGGGGGCCACGCTCGTGCGGATTGGGCGTGCCATCTTTGGGGCGCGCACGTGACACGGCGGGAAATCCGCCCGCGGTAAGATCGACACAAGGGGAGTCCGGAGACGATGACGGTGACAATTGGCCTGGTAGTGCGGGTTCTCGATGGGGTCTTCGGGGTGGTCGGGCTGTTGCTTGTGGCCCGTGCGGTGCTGCAGATCTTCGGCATGCGTTGGAACCACCCTGTCCTGAAGGTGGTGGTCACAGTCACTGACCCTATTATCAAGCTGACAAACCGCGTGTTAGGAATCCCTGCCTACCGGTCGTCCTATAGCACCTATAGCACGGGACACGCCGATATGCTCAATGCTGCAGCGGCTCTGGTGGTTCTATGGTTTGTGCGCACCGTGGTCCTTTGGGTGCTGCGCTTCGTGCTCCAGGTTCCGGGTTGGGTCGGACAACCGTGGGATGCGATCGGAGGTATCCTCCGTAATGTCCTCAACCTGCTCTTTGAGCTCTACGGCGTGGCGTTGTTCGTCAGAGTGCTCTTCTCATGGATCCAGGTCCCCTATTCGAGCAAGGTCGTGCGCTTCCTCTGGAAGATCACCGAGCCGATCCTGGGACCCATTCGCCGGGTGTTGCCAACCCTTGGGGGTCTGGACCTCT
This sequence comes from Anaerolineae bacterium, assembly GCA_034676785.1. GTDB lineage: Bacteria > Chloroflexota > Anaerolineae > B4-G1 > SLSP01 > PWVB01. Next base: position 11,644 of record JAXDDP010000091.1, read on the forward strand.
CCCCGGTGATTGCCTTTTTCCTGTTGCGATTGCTGCAACAGGTGGTCTTCACGCTGCTGGCCTGGATCTTCTAGAGCGACCGTACGAACCGTTCGAGGCGCGCCAACCCCTCGCGGAGGGTGTTGGTATCGGTCGCATAGGAGATCCTGATGTTCTCATCTGCTCCGAAGGCCACACCTGGCACCGTAGCGACGGCTTCCTGTTCCAGGAGGCGTGCGCAGAACGTCATCGAGTCGAGGCCCGTACGGCTCACGTTGGGGAAGACGTAGAATGCACCATGGGGCAGCGCGCAGGTCAGACCTGGGATCTCCGTCAGTCCACTGACCACCAGGTTGCGCCGCTCCTCAAAGACGGCGCGCATTGCCTCGATCGTGCCCCCTGGGGCCGCAAGACCTGCTAGAGCGCCGTATTGTGCGAAGGTGTTTGCCCCGGATGTGCTGTGATCCTGGACCGACGTCGCAGCCTTGATCACGGGCAAGGGGGCGGCGGCGTATCCCAGTCGCCAGCCCGTGGCTGCGTAGGCCTTGCTGAAGCCATTGATTGTGACGGTGAGATCGAAGACCTCCCTGCCGAAACTCCCGATGCTCTTGTGGCAGAGACCATCGTAGACCAGTTTCTCGTAGATCTCGTCGGCGACGATGGCGATCCGGTGCGCGACAAGGACCTCGGCGAGCGCCGCGAGTTCCTCGGGCGAATAGACGGCGCCGGTCGGGTTGGAGGGGGAATTGAGGATGAGCAAGCGCGTCCTGGGGGTGATGGCCATCTCCAGTTGTGCGGCGGTGAGCTTGAACCCGGTTTCCTCGGCGGTCTTGACGAAGACCGGGTGTGCACCGTGAAGCTTGACGATCTCCTGATAGGTGACCCAGGCCGGTGTTGGTATGATGGCCTCATCGTCGGGGTCGAGCAGCACGGCCAGCATATTGTAGAGCGCCTGCTTGCCCCCGGCGGTGACCAGGATCTGCTCGGGAGCGTAAGGGAGGTCGTTCTCGCTGTTGAGCTTGGCGGCGATGGCCGCGCGCAGTTCGGGCAGGCCTGCGGTCGGTGTGTACTTGGTCTTGCCCGCATCCAGGGCAGCTTTGGCAGCCTCGCGCATCATCGTGGGGGTGATGAAATCCGGTTCGCCCACGCTAAAGTCGCAGACATCGACACCGGTGGCCTTGAGCGACTTGGCCTTGTTGGCGATTGCGAAGGTCATCGAGGGGGAGATGAGGTTGACCCTGTCTGCAAGCTTCATCGAGAATGTCTCCTTCATGTCATGTGGTGAAGCGTGAGCTGCATACGTGTAATGAATATCCAACTTGGTAGCTGCCGAGTTGGCGATGACTTGCGTTGATTCTACAGCGACCGGCGTGACCGTCAATGTAAGGCGCACCACTATCTCGGTCTGATGAGCATAGTATAATCGCGCACGTGCGTTGTGAGGGAGGCGGGTAGTCCTCGCCTGGATGATGCCTCGTCGCATACGCCTTTGCGCATCGAGCAGTACCTGCAGGTGGTGTGAAACAAGCTATGACAAGACTACGAACGATCCCGACCTCTATTACCGTGCTCATTTGCCTGTTGTACGCTGCAGCCCTACTGCTTATCCCTGCTCATCCAGCCGTAGCTCTCGTGTCGCATATTCTGGTTCCCACGGTGCTGTGGGTCTTGGCTGTTCAGCGCACTGAGCCGTCATCGTGGGCCAAGTCTGTTCTGACGGGCCTCGGGGGCGTCTATCTCGTGACCTCGATGGTCGTTCTACTCATCCATTACCTTCCTGGCCCTATTCCTCGATCTGCGATAGCTTTGGTGGGGGCTGCTATGGCAATCGTGCCCCTTCTGACTCTATACCGAACCAAAGGGAACCCCATCTCGGACCGCTTTCCGAAGGCCTCGTGGTTGGGGCTCGTTCTGATCCTCGCTGCAGTACTCCGACTCGCGAGGATAGCGTGGAATGAGATTGAGGGTGATGAGGCGCTGATCTTGATGCAAGCATCTCAGGCTATTGCGGGACGCGAGGATATCGTCTTCTGGCACAAGAAAGGTCCTGCAGAGCTGCTGATCCCTGTGGTAGCGTGGCTGAGCAGCGGAACGATGAGTGAGGGGATAGCGCGTACTCCATTCGCCATCCTGAGCATCGCCGCTGTGCTATCTGGCTATGAGTTCAGTCGACGCTGGAGCGGTAAGGAGAGTGCTCTGATTAGTGCGGCACTCATTGCCACTAACGGCTATTTCGTCGCCTATGGACGCATTGTGCAGTACCAGAGCGTCATTCTATTGATGGTTCCGTTGGCGTTTGTGCACCTGGTGGAGGATCGTCGAGGCTCCGCATTCCTGGCTGGGCTGTTTATGGGCTTTGCCTTGCTTGCGCACTACGATGCGGTGATAGTTCTGCCGGCATTCGGCTACGCGCTTCTGGCAGCTCGATGGACTACAGGTCGACCCTGGTCTCGAGTTCTGTCTGCAGCCTGTGGCGTATTGGTGGTTACCCTACCGTTCTATGGGCCGTTTCTGCTGAGTGAGGGTTTCGAGTTCGCAACCTCATACCTTATCGGTGCGCGGATCAGTGGTGGCGGACCATTGTTCCGAAGCAACTATGCCGAATTCCTGAGCGTTGATGCGATCTATAACTCATCCTACTACTTCCTATGCCTGGGTTTCATGCTTCTCGTCGCCATCCTGAGAGACTTATCTCGATGGGGTAGGGTGTCCCTCTTCGGCATACTATTACTCATACCCGCCAGCATTGCCGCTGCAGTGTGGGGTTCGCGATGGGTGGCGCTTGGCATCGATTGGTCTTTTCTACCAAGTGCTCTGCTGCTCGGATTCTGTGTGATTGCTCCACACGTCCCGTGGCACCGGCGGGCCCTGTGGCTGTGGTTTGCAGCAGCGTATCTGTTCTATCTCTTTGTTGTGGCAGATCCCCGTACACACATCTACAATGTCTATGTACCGGGCGTCTATCTGGTTAGCGATGCGCTGCAGTGGCTCTGGCGAGGTCGTTTGCGGCTATGGCCTTCGCCGGCACGCTACAGCATGCTGGGCATCGGGATCACCATGCTGGCACTGATCGTTGGTTTCCCATTCAATGTGTTTGTGCGCACAGATAGGGACTATGCAGCCGGCTACCCGAGCAGCCGATCGCCGGTCTACTGGGGATTGAGTACCGATGTACCAAAGAACGTTTACTTCGGGATTCCTCACCGTGTGGGGTGGAAGGCTGTCACAGAACTTATACCCGACACAACGCCAGCTGTGTTGTACAACAGCAACGAGGTTCCCCGTATCACGGATTGGTACCTCCCCCAGGGATTACGGATGCAGTGTAATCATCCTGACTTCTACTTCATCGACTTACTTCATCCAGATCATGTGTATTCCTCAATCCCCGTCGATCGCGACGTTGTCGATACAGACTATGGTCTGGTCGGTGTAGTGACCGTAGCGGATAGACCCAGTCTTGAGATATACCAGCGCGGACAGGTAGAGCAGGCTGTCAAGATCTATCGCGACGAGGAATTCGGCAGTGCGTTCGAGCGTTCCGCTACACCTGATCGGTGGCTGAGGCGGTTGCCTCAGAACTCCATTCTGACTCCGGATGTATCGTTCGGAGACAGCATCGCTTTGCTGGGTTACTCAATAGAGACGCACTCCATCGGGGCGGGGGAGGCATTTCGTCTAGTCCTCTACTGGCGAACCTCTGGGCTTGTTAGAGATACTTACGTTGCCTTCGTTCACCTCATCAAAGACGGTGTTATGCAGCAAGGTAGTGGCGACAGTTTGCCTGACTGCGGAGCCCAACCCACATCGCTATGGGTCCCTGGCGAACTCATTGTCGATGCTCATGAGGTGCATGCGTTCGATGACGCTGCTTGTGAGAACTGTGGGGTTTTCGTAGGGCTCTATGACCTATACAGTGGAGTCAGGGCGCCCGCGTCTATTCTTGGTGAACGTACCGCCGGGGACACTGTTTATCTCACGGCCGTCGAGATTCGTCCAGACTAGATTACGCGATGACTCCTGGTAGATCTGGGCCAAAAGCACACGGTGCACGGACTGCTCGGACAATCCACGCAGCCCTACTGGGGTGTCTTGCGATGGCGTTCTTCGCGATTCCACTCTCACACCTGGATCACTACGCTTGGGACTACGATGAAGGCCCGCAGCTGCAGGCTGCAAGCCTGGCGTGTGGTGGAGCTCGATTGTATGCAGACATTCCGCTGAACAAACCGCCGTTGTTGACCTGGTATCTCCAAATGGCTATCCGAGCCCTTGGCGACAGTGTCTGGGCGCTGCGGTATGCTGTGTTGTTGGCTAACTTCGTTGGCTTTGTGGCGGTGGGAGCACTGGGTCGACTCTGGTTCGGACGATGGGGAGACGTCGGAGCGATGACGTTGGTCCTTCTCCCGGGGGAACTCACGGTGCGGTCGGGCGTTGTGATGAACGATCTGCCTGCAATGACTCTGGGGTTGCTTGCGTTGTGGGCTGGAACGCTCTCGCGTCTGAGAAATGCATATGGTTGGCTCGCGTTTTCCGCTGCTGCTTGTGCATCGATGCTGCTAGTGCACCCGATGCTCATAGTGCTTGTGTTACCCTTGGCCTCAGTCCAACTGGTGTCCGCTGGTCGCTCACTCAACAGGCCGGCGTTTCGCTCGATGGTTATCCGGGCCTTTCTGTTTGGTGTGGTCGTCTTGCTCATACTGATGATAGTGATCCTACAGGTGGATTTGGAAGGATTCAGGCACTGGGTACTGGATTACAACACGCGACCTATCGACCCGGACCTGGATGGGGACAGTGATCGTCCAGGGGCTTTTCTTGTTGGCTATCTTGGCGAACATGGTGGCCTGGTCGCAGTTGTGCTTGTCGGGATTGTCCTGTTGTCACGGTCACACGCGTCACGCCCCTGGATAGCCGTGGCGGCACTGTGGATGATAGCTGTTTGCGCGCTCCTGCTCATCAGCCGCCCTCTGCGACCGCACTATCGGGTGTTCCTGTTGTACCCACTAGCTCTGGTTGGTGGCGGCGCATTGGGTCGAGTTGCTCGGTGGGGCGTGGATTGCCGCGACGGGAGATACCACCTATCACACATTGACACGGTTCTGTCCATCGTCACGATGGTCACGTTTGCAGTGGGTAGCTACTATGAGGTTCCCGCTGAGTTACCTTGGCCAATCTGGCCCGTTGCAGCAGATACGTTCACTACACGTCTGCAGGAGCTTACACAGACGACGGATTTCGTAGTCACGGATGATCCGTTCCTTGCGTTTGCAGCCGGGAGGCACGTGCCGCCCAATCTGGCCGATACCTCCTACAAGCGGGTGCTGACAGGTATGATGACGACTGGTACTGTGGTTCGCGAGGTGATAGACCACAATGCGCCTCTCCTGGTTAGAACGGGAGGGCGTTTTGGCGCACTGCGAGCCTTTGACCGAGCTCTCGATGCTATATCCCGGGAAGCCGTGTGTGCTGGTGACTATTGCCTCTATGAGGCGCAGGATTTCTCGCCGACTGGCTACTTTCTGGGTGAGCTTTTTGAACTCTCGGCCTATCGGATCTCCAGCGAACAGATCCGTGCTGGGTCCTCCGTCACTGTCACACTCCTCTGGCGTTCTCGTCAGTCCAACCCTGGGTCTCCGTCTGTTTTCGTCCATCTTGTGAACCAGGCAGGCCAGATGGCTGCGCAACACGATGGCCCCCCTCTGTATGGGCATCTGCCAGTCTCACAATGGTTACCTGGCGACCTGGTCCCTGATGTTCACGCGATCGTCGTGCCGACAGACGTAGCCCCGGGGTTCTACTCACTCAATGTCGGTATCTACGAGTGGCCATCACTGACGCGCCTTCCCGTTACTACTGTGAACGGGACGGCTCTCGTGGAGGGGATGGTCCCGCTTGCCGTAGTGGAAGTCGTTGACTGAACCTATGTCTACTTCGAAGGGCGCAGAGTAATGTTGGAGAGTGTGCCAAATCTGGGAGATTGGACGGCGGCGGTGCCGCTCATGGGGGAAGGATATCACCGGCAGGTGACACAGACGGTTGAGCAGTTGCGCGCCGAGGGTGCGATCTACCCGGCGCGGCAGCACGTCTTCCGCGCACTGGCCTTGACATCCTTTGAGGCCACGAAGGTCGTCATCGTGGGACAGGACCCTTATCACGGGCCAGGGCAGGCGGATGGTCTGGCTTTTTCGGTGCCGGATGGGGTGCC
>JAXDDP010000116.1:0-6652 GCA_034676785.1 Anaerolineae bacterium
CGAGTCACCCGGCATGAGGCGCCGCGTGGCGATGGTGTGCGCGTGAGAGTCACCCGGAACCACGCGAAAGTCTGGCCCCCCGGGGGGACGATGGCCGACGCCTGGCAGACCCTGGCGGTCGATAACACGGTTGGCCTGGACCACGACTTCTGCGTAACCGTGAACGCGGGGGACCAGATCCGCTTCGTCGTCAACATGAACGAGGGCAGTGCTATTGGCGACGCAACCGCGTGGAACCCCACGATCAGCTACACGGATTCGCCGCGGGCGCCGGTGATTCTGGCGCCACCGCCCGCAGTGGCGCCAACGGATTACAGCGGAAGGAAAACCTTCTACCCAACAGAATCCAACGAAGTGCTGATCAACCCAGACAAAGGGTGGATTGCGTACGAGGCCGAGGGCAACCGCTGTCGAGGGGGGGGCCACCCTGAATACCTGGCGGAGGTCACCGTCCCGGGAGATACGCTGGCCGACGTGCCGGTCAGCGACATCTACACACGCATCCCTTGGTCGTGCTTCGAGGATGCCGGCGAAGGCGTTTATGACTGGTCCTGGCTCGACAGAGTCTTCAGCCGTTTCGAGGGTACCGGTCGGACTTTCAGCTTCCGGATCGCCAACTATGGCTACTGGGGACCAACACCATGCGATCGTGTATACTCAGTTCCCCGTTGGGTCGAGGCTGCGGGGGCAAAGGGTGAGATTGTCAACGCCATTGAGTGGCGCCCGTTCGCTGACGATCCTATCTATCTCGAGAAGCTGACCCGCTTTATGAATGCCCTGGGGCAGCACTATCGTGACCGCGACGACATCAGCTACATCGATTTGGGCTCATTAGGACGCTGGGGCGAAGGACACAACCAACCTTTTGATCTCGCAACTTTCCAGCGACACTGGACGATCCTGGAGAACGCCTTCCCAGGACGCCAACTGGTGGTTAATGACGATATGGGGCCCGAATGCTGCGACTGGGCACTGGACGAACGAGGCGCGTGGATTCGCGACGACAGCCCCTTCCGCTGGGACCCTCACTCGTTTCCTTGTATGCGCCGAGCGCGCGTCGACCGTCCAAATATCATGGAATCACGCCATATCTTTGAGTGGCAAAGGCATGAGAACCTGCCCAATGTGCCGTGGCAGATGGTGAAGGAAGACCTGGAGGCCACACTGTCGTGTCGCTCGGCCCCGGTGAGTTATGCAGGTATCCATCACTACCCGCGCGACTTCGTGAACAACCTCGGACAGGACTGGGTGGACCACTGGGCGAACAAGATGGGCTATTGGTTCATCGTGAAACAGGCGCAAGTACCCTCTCCGTTGGTGCCCAACACCGAAAACACCCTCGAGCTGCAGGTCGAGAACCGCGGGGTGGACAGGGTCCACCGCGGATACAGGTTGGCCTTGGCGCTGACTAGGACCAACGAGCAGGCGCCGGCCTATCAGAGACCCGCCATCGCCTCCGATGCACGGGATTGGCTGCCGGAGCAAACGACCTCGACATGCTACACGTGGTCGCTGGGCGACATACCGGGCGGCGAGTACCACCTCGATATCGGGCTTGTCGCTCCTGACGGGGACAATATGCGTGCGGTCGTCAAGTTAGGCAACTACGGACGACTGGCCAACGACTACCTGAGGCTGGGCACCATACGGGTTGCCGGGCCCAGAGACTACGCGGCAGTGTTAGGTTCAGGCACGTGACTCATCCGAATTACCCACGCCTCAAGTCCGATCGGCACGGTGTAGACAAACACCCCGGGCTCACTGACCTCGCCGTTAGGCTGGACTCACAGCACGCGGTTGAGATGACCCTCCGTTCCGTATCAAACTGGTTTCGCTTCCGGCGACCTATGCTATGATGGGGCTGTCCACACAGACCATTGCCACCGTGTCCAAAGGAGGGTGCTATGGAGTTTGAGAAACTGGGGGCCTTCTATCTTGGCAAGATCTACGACCTGGAGAAGCAGGCTCTGAGCGATGAGTTGGTGATGTATGACGCGCGGGATCTGACGACGCACGCAGTGTGTGTGGGGATGACCGGCAGCGGCAAGACAGGTCTGTGCATTGATCTCCTGGAAGAGGCCGCCATCGACCGGGTGCCGGCGTTGATCATCGATCCGAAGGGCGATATCACGAACCTGTTATTGACCTTCCCGGAGCTGGCACCGGAGGATTTTCGCCCGTGGGTCAACGTGGACGATGCGCGGCGAAAAGGCCTGAGCGAAAACGAGTTCGCGGCACAACAAGCCGAGCTCTGGCGCACCGGGCTGGCCAGTTGGGGACAAGACGGCCAGCGTATCCGCATGCTGAAAGAGACCGCCGACTTTGCGATCTATACGCCAGGCAGCGATGCCGGTCTGCCGGTTTCGATCTTGCAGTCCTTTGCGGCTCCGCCGCTCAGTTGGGACGAAGAAGCAGAATTGCTGCGCGAGCGCGTCCAGGGCGCGGTCAGCGCGCTGCTGGGTCTCGTGGGCATCGATGCCGACCCCGTCCAGTCTCGAGAGCACATCCTGCTCTCGAACATCTTCGAGCACTACTGGCGACAAGGCGAAGACCTCGACTTGCCCAAGCTGATTATGGCGATCCAGACGCCGCCGGTTCGCAAACTGGGTGTCTTTGACGTCGACACATTCTTCCCCGAAAAAGACCGCTTCGGGCTGGCTATGCAACTCAACAGCATCATCGCGGCGCCGGCCTTCCAGAGCTGGCTAGAGGGACAGCCGCTGGACATTCCCAACTTCCTCTCGACGCCACACGGGAAACCCCGCCATTCGATCTTCTATATCGCGCACCTTAGCGACGCCGAGCGCATGTTCTTCGTCACGATGTTGCTCAACCAGCTCATCACGTGGATGCGAACGCAGCCCGGCACGACGAGCCTGCGCGCGCTGCTCTACATGGACGAGATCTTCGGCTTCTTCCCGCCCGTTGCCAATCCACCGAGCAAGACGCCGCTGCTCACCCTGATGAAGCAGGCACGTGCCTTTGGTGTGGGCGTCGTGCTGACAACCCAGAACCCCGCGGACCTGGACTACAAGGGCCTGACGAACGCCGGGACCTGGTTCATCGGGCGACTCCAGGCCGAACGCGACAAAATGCGGCTGATCGAGGGGCTGGAGAGTGCCTCTGCAGAGGCGGGCACAGGCCTCAACCGGGGCGAGATCGAGCGGATCATCAGCGGCCTCGGCAGCCGGGTGTTCCTATTGCACAACGTTCACGCAGACCAGCCGCTCATCTTCAACACCCGCTGGGCTATGAGTTATCTGCGCGGCCCGCTGACACGGCTCCAGGTCCGCGACCTGGTGAAGCAGGAAGGCATGACGGTCGACGCCACCGCGCCAACCGGCCATGCCGCACCGTCGGTGCTCGCCGCGTCGCCAGCGCCCGAGGCATCGCACATCCCCTACGACGTATCGCCGCCGGTCCTGCCTGCAAACGTGCAGCAAGTCTACTTACCGATGCGCAAAGGGGCTTCCACAGTCGTCGTGGAGGTCGAGGAGCGCGCAGGCGGCAGGATCGAGGTCACGGAACGCCACCCACTCTATGTCCCGGCCGTTCTGGGGATGGGTCGCGTCCACTTCGTCAAGAACACGAAGGCCATCCAGGTCAGCGAAGCGCGACCTATTGCGCTCCTGGCCCAACCGCCGGAGAGCATTGCCACAGTGCACTGGGAACAGGCCGAGTCCCTGGACCTGGAGACACGCGACCTGCTGGCGCGTCCGGAACCTGATGCCTACTTCGACAAGGTGCCGGAGACCGTCAACGAGGCCTCTGACCTCACCACTCTGCGCCGCGAGCTGGAGGACCACCTTTACAGAGCACACAGCCTCACGCTCCTCTACAACGCGGCGACAGGGCTCTACTCCAAACCCGGTGAGAGCGAACGCGAGTTCCACCTGCGGATCAGCCAGACCGCCCGCGAGTTACGCGATGAGGAAGTCGACAAAGTGGAGAGCCGCTACGAGAGCAAGATCAAGACGCTGGAGGACCGGTTGCGATCTGCCGAGGCACGGCTGGAAAAGCGCGAGGCTGACGCGCGGCTGCGCAAGCAGGACGCGTTGATTACCGCCGGCGAGACGATCTTCAGCCTGTTCTCGGGCCGGCGGCGCTCCATCTCCGCAGCAGCCCGCAAGGTCACCCGCGCCACCACAACGAAGACCGACATCCGCGAGGCAGAGGAGACGGTCGAGAGCCTTCAGGCCGACATCGAGGCGCTGAAGCAGGAGCTCAAGGCAGAGACCGACGCCTTGGTCGCACAGTGGGAGGCGACGCTCGACGACTTTGAGGAAGTGCCCATCACGCCGCGGCGCACCGATGTTGAGGTCAATCTCTTCGCACTGGCTTGGGTGCCCCACTGGTACATCGTCTACAAGATCCGAGACATCACCCAGACCGCGGTGGTGTCGGCGACATGAGATTATCGTAGCTTGGTCGAGTCCGGCCCTGCCCGCTCCCGGGCCGGTCGAACCCTAGACGATCGATTTGTACAGTGTGCACCACCAGCTCTGGTGGTGCACACTGCGTTGGGCTCCGTTCGCCAATCCAGGCCGGCCGGCGCCGGACTGCCCACTCTGCTTTAGCGGAAGGCCTCGGCGGGACCGTACGGGGCCAGGCTGACGGTGATGTAAGGGTTGATCGCCGTATCGTCCTCCTCGTGGGCGAACCGCCACATTCGGCGACACATCTCCCGCTTGACCGGCTCATATGCCGGGTCGTTGGCCAGGTTGCGCAGCTCGTCGGGATCGGTTCGGAGATCGTACAATTCATCCCAATCGAAACCGTTGAAAACGTACTTGAAGTCCCGTGTCATCACCGAGCGTTGCGTGTAGTAGAGCTCCACACCGTTGCACTGGGTATGTACAGCGTCGCGCCAGTTCGGGGGCAGCCGATCCTCGAGGAAGGGCACCAGGCTGGCACCGGTGAAGTGACGGTCGGCACGCAGCCCCGCGACCTCCAGAAAGGTCGGCGCGAAGTCGGCCTCTGAGACGAATGCGTCGACCTGGCGCCCCGGGTTGCGAATACCCCCGGGCCAGCGCGCCACCACGGGAATGTTGTACGCACCCCGGAAACAGGGGATGCCCTTGGCAAAGAGCCCGTGCTCCCCGGCATAGTCCGCATGGTCCGAGGTGAACAGGACCAGGGTCTCCTCCGCCTGACCCGTCGCTTCCAGGGCCCGCAGGACCTCGCCAAAGAGATCGTCCAGGTAGGTGCAATAGGCCCAGAAGTGGCGGATGCCTTCGCGTACTTCGCGCTCCGAGAGCTGCCCAAAACGTGTAGCCCGCATCCGCCGGTAGACCGCAGGCTTGTCCATCATCTCATCGTAGAAGCTGGGCGGGAGCGGCACGTCGTCTATGTCGTAGAGATCCAGGTAGCGCTGGGGCACGACGTAAGGATCGTGGGGCCCGATGAGGCCCACGTACAGCCCCCAGGGCACGTCGCCCTGCGCAAGCTCCGGTAGCAACGCCAGGGCCTCATTCACCACGTGACGATCGTGGTCGCCGGCGCGCTCACCCGCGCCATAGAGCTGGTACGTGCCGTAGCCGGGGCGCAGAATCTCGCCCTCGCCGCGCGCCCTAGGTTCGGGCTGCTCTGCCACCGACCGGTAGTGATCCCATGTGACGCCGTGGTGGGTACCGCGAGCGCCGCTGACCGTGTGCTCCGTCCATCCCCGATCGCCCGGTCCCTCCAGCACGCTCACGTGCCACTTACCGGTGAAATGCAGGTTATACCCATTCTGGGCGAGATCATCGCTCCACAGCCGTACACCCTCGTTCAACCCCAAGCTCAGCGCCTGCCGGTTGCAGATGTTGTTCCATACGCCGTGGCGCGACGGGTAGAGCCCGCTGAAGAAGGTGGCCCGCGAGGGGCAGCAATGCGGCGAGGGGCAAAAAGCATTGGCGAACGTCACCCCCTCGGCTGCCAGGCGGTCAAGGTTCGGGGTCAGCGCAGGATGCCCCGGCAAGGCCGTATCGGCGCGCTGATGATCGGTCATGAAAACCAGGATATTCGGTTGAGCCATAGCACCTCCTCGTCGATAACGCCCGCTACGCCAGCCGCACCTCTTGGCCTGTCTTCGCGCTCTCCAGCAGCCCCTCCATCATGGTCTGGATGATCAGCCCGTGCCGCAGAGGCGCCTCACACGACACACCATCGAGGATACAGGTAATGAAGTGGTCGGCAATGACATCCCACGCCGTCGGTCCCCCTGGCAGCTTCACCGTTGCATCGTGGGGCGCGCCGCAGACGGTGCGGTAGATCGTCAACGGGTCGAGTGTTGCGCCAGCTTCAGTGCCGAAGAGCTCGATTTGAAACTCGTCCTTCTGATGGCTGGCCCAGAAGCTTTCGATCTGCAGGCCGGCACCGTTCGCGAAGCGGATGAAACCGCCGCCATAGTCATCGCAGTCATACTGGCAATAGAACGCCTCATCCTGTGACCGGTACTGCCAGTACCCCTGACCGCGAGGGCCAAACTTCGCGCCCGCCACGCCGGTAACGCTGACCGGCTCCGGCATGCCCATCAGCCACCAGACCGCGTCCAGCACGTGGACGCCCATGTCGCGGAATGCACCACCACCCGCCAGAATGAAGCCGGGGCTCCAATCGGGGATGCCGCTGCGGCGGATGCTGCGCGCCCGTGCGTAATACACATCACCGA
>JAXDDP010000093.1:0-4231 GCA_034676785.1 Anaerolineae bacterium
GCCAGCCACGGCATGGTCGCGAGACTAGAGAACGCGCGGAACAGCGCCTCGTGTCCCTCTGTGGTCAGAGCCATCGTTGTGAGTGGGTCCTGGTAGTGTGTGTCGACGCCGAGCTGCGTGACCAGGATATCAGGCGCGAAGCGCTGAATGAGGGGCGGGACAAGCGCCTCGAAGGCCCATAGGTAAGTCGCATCGTCGGTGTGGGGGCTGAGGGGGACGTTGACGCTGAAGCCCGCACCTTTGCCGCGCCCGGTCTCTCCGACGAAGCCCGTGCCCGGGAAAAGGGTGCGCCCGTCCTGGTGCAAGGAGATTGTAAGTACCTGGTCGGACTCGTAGAATGCGTTCTGGACGCCGTCACCATGGTGGGCATCGATATCCACGTAGACGACGCGCTGGCCCTGGGCGACGAGATGGGCAATGGCGACGGCGGCATCGTTGAAGAGGCAGAAGCCCGACGCGCGCGCTGGCGCGGCGTGGTGCAGCCCACCGCTGAAGTTGAACGCGACCTCGCATTCGCCCGCCAGCAGTCGTTCCGCGGCCTGTATGCCTCCGCCAGCCTTAAGCCCGGCGCTCTGGTACATCCCACGGAAAACGGGGTTATCCCCAGGGCCGAATCCATAGCGATGTGCGGGGACGCGATCGTCCCCGGCACTGAGGCGGCGCACAGCGTCGACGTACTCAGGAGTGTGGAAGCGCACCAGTTCCTCATCGGAAGCCATGCGCGGCGTAACAACTTCGACGTTGGGAGCGTCGAGGGCGCCGTATGCATTGAGCAGCGCTACCGTGCGCGCCAATCGCTCGGGCTTGAGTGGGTGCTTTCCGCCAAACCCAACGCGCCATAGGTCGGGCGAGGAGATGAATACAGCGCGTCGGGTCTGCTGCGTAGTGCCAACGGGACGAGTTTCGTGAGCCATAGGGCCTTCTCGCCTGTGTGATGGTCCTATAATACCCTGACTCTGCGCGCTATCCCAGCGACGGGATCCGGCAGGGGCTGCTCACGTCCTCCGCTATCGATGTCGATGCATCCCAATTCGCTGATTCGCTATCCAATGATATAACAACTCCATCTTGGTCAGGAGGTCTGCGCATGGCCCAAACAAGTGTCTATGAGACCGTGATGGTGCAGTTCAACAGAGCGGCGGACCTGATGGGACTGGACCCCGAGATCCGCAAGATCCTGTCCAGCATAACCAACGAGATCGTAGTGACCTTTCCTGTGGTGATGGACAGCGGATGCGTGCAGATGTTCACGGGTTACCGGGTGCAGCACAACAACGTGCTGGGTCCCTACAAGGGTGGGCTACGCTTCCACCCGGCGGTGAACATCGATGAGGTTCGCGCTCTGGCTGCCTGGATGACGTGGAAGACGGCCATCGCAGGGATCCCCTACGGTGGTGCAAAGGGCGGCATACAGATGCGACCGTGGGACTATAGCCCGGCGGAGCTCGAGCGGATCACGCGGCGTTTCACGTTCGCGCTGGGCAGCAATATCGGACCGGAGTACGACATCCCGGCCCCGGATGTGAACACTAACGCTCAGATCATGGCCTGGATTTTGGATACCTACCTGCAGATGATGCCTCCTCTCGAACGCAACCGCTGCGTCCATGTCGTGACGGGTAAGCCGGTCGAGTCGGGCGGCAGTGTGGGACGTGATAAGGCGACGGGGCAGGGCCTGGTCTTTGTGTTGGAGGCGTGGGCAAAGGATCACGACTACAAGCTGGACGGCGCAACCTATATGATCCAGGGCTTCGGCAATGTGGGCTCGTGGTCAGCACGTCTGCTCAAGCCCCACGGGGCGGTGCTGGTCGCCATTGAGGATCACTCAGGTGCGATGGTCAACCCCGATGGGATCGACCCCGATGCGCTGGCGGCCTATGTGGCAAAGCACGGACGCGCCCAGGGATTTGAGGGCGGCACCGTCGTGGACCACGAGACTTTCCTGCAGACGCAGGCCGACTTCTTCATCCCCGCGGCGCTTGAGAACCAGATCACGGGAGACACGGCACCCCTGTTGAATGTCAAGCTTGTGGTCGAGGGCGCCAACGGGCCGACGAACGTCGACGGAGACAGAATCTTGCAGGAGAAGGGGATCCTGCTCCTGCCGGATGTGCTCTGTAATGCGGGCGGTGTCATCGTAAGCTACTTCGAATGGCTTCAGAACAAGCGTAGTGAGTTCTGGGACCTGGCAGAGGTCGACGCCAGGTTGCTCAAGCAGATTCTGGGTGCCTACCGTCGCGTGCGCGACACGGTGCGACGCTACAACACGGATTGGCGCACCGGCGCCTACATCGTCGCGCTGGAGCGGTTGCAGACGGTGTATCGAGAGCGCGGGATCTTCCCGTGATCCCTACCCACAGGCGATACGAAGTCGTCAGAGCAGATCGGACATCACGGCAGCATTCACGGAGGTGCTCCTTTGAAGCAGGTTCACAATCTTGCGGCACTCAACTGGTGCGTGGCGGGGTTTCAACCTCACGCATGGCGGTTTGAGCCAGAGGTCGAGATTCGTGCGTCAGCCCGGGCAGAGGTCGCGGCGATCTCGGCGCCCGTGCCGGGGTCGGTGCAGCGTGCGCTTCTCGATGCAGGCCAGTTGCCCGACTGGGCAGTTGGCCTCAATGCGGCACAGTGCGAATGGGTCGAGAATCGCCATTGGATCTACGAAACGGTCATTCCTGAAGACCTGTTCGTCGACGGGGCCACGGTACGGCTGCGTTGCCTTGGCCTCGATGGCAACGGAGTGATCCGCCTCAACGGAAGGGAGCTGCTGGCGTTCGACAACAGCTTCCTTCCCTATGTCGTGGATCTGACGCCACACCTTCGACCCTCAGGTAACCGGCTTCAAATCGTCTTTGAGTGTCCCCCACGCTGGCTGGGGCAGTTTGGCTACACCTCGCGGATGACCGATTGGAAGACGCGTTTCAACTATCACTGGGATTGGACTGCACGCCTGGTCCAGATCGGGATATGGGATGATGTGCTGCTGGAGGTTGTCGATGGCGCCGAGATCTCGGCGCTTGACGTGACGTCCGATGCTACGCTCGACCCAGTAACGGGCAAACTGTGGATCGCTGGTGCGATTGATGGGCTTGCTACATCGCTTCGTGTTTCGCTGGTCCCGGATGGCGCCGGCGTAGACGCGGTAGCGGTACGTTCCGAGAGCGTAGCGTTGGACGCGGGCCGCCACACGAGCTTCGATCTCGATTGGGATGACCTCGCGGTGGAGCTCTGGTGGCCGAGCGGTATAGGAGATCAACCGCTCTATACGTTGCGAATCGATCTTCTCGACGAGGCGGGTAACGTCCTCGATCGCGCCGAGCGCACAGTGGGTTTCCGGCACGTCGAGTGGCGCCCCTGTGAAGGAGCGCCAGACGATGCTGATCCGTGGATCTGCGTCGTGAATGGTCAGCCGATCTTTCTGCAGGGGATCAACTGGACGCCGATTCGCCCCAACTTCGCTGACGTGAGCGAAGACGCCGTCGAGAGGCGCCTTGGTCTGTACCGCGATCTACACGTGAACCTCCTGCGCATCTGGGGCGGTGCAGTGCTGGAGAAGGAGCAGTTCTTCAATCTCTGCGACCGCCACGGGCTCCTTGTCTGGCAGGAATTCCCACTCTCGTCGTCGGGAATTGACAACTACGCGCCGGACGACGCCGCAACGATCGCGACACAGGTCCAGATTGCGCGCTCCTACATTGAGCAGAGACGACATCATCCGTCGCTCCTCCTGTGGTGCGGGGGTAATGAGCTCATGGACGACCGCGATGGAGACCAGTCGCGGGGCGGGCAACCGTTGGGGCTTGCTCATCCCTTGTTGCGCGCGTTCAATGAGGTGGTGAGTGAGATGGACCCGTTGCGCCGGTTCCTGCCGACGTCGGCCTCAGGTCCTCGTTTCTCCGGCAACCGTGAGGAGTATGGCCAGGGTGTCCACTGGGACGTCCACGGGCCCTGGAAGGCAGAGGGTGCACTGGATGAGGCGTGGGCATCGTACTGGGAAGGGGATGATGCCCTGTTGCGCTCTGAGGTAGGGGCTCCAGGCCCAAGTTCCGTTGACCTGATCCGGCGCTACGCCGGAGGGCTGGATGTCTTTCCCGCGTCGATGGACAACCCCCTGTGGAGGAGGACGTCCTGGTGGATCGAGTGGCCACAGTTTGTGGCAGAGATGGGACGCGAGCCCGAGACGCTGGAGGAGTACGTGGCATGGGGGCAACAACGTCAGGCGCGTATCCTC
>JAXDDP010000125.1:0-4675 GCA_034676785.1 Anaerolineae bacterium
GGCCTCAAGCGTTCCTTCTTCTACCGGCTTGCGGAAATCACCGGATCACCGGGCAACGGAGGCGTAGGTTAGCCCATACCACGGCTACACAGCGATTCCCTGCCCACAGCGCTGCGAGGCGTAGCACGCGTCGATCGTCCGCATGGTATCAACCAGCGACTCGCCGGCGAAACGCGGCGCGTGTAGCCCCCGGATGGCCTCGCTCAGGTCTTGTACCTCAGCCGTATAGCCGTTGACGTGCTCCGCAACGATGATCGGCTCGGTCTCTCCCCCCACCTGCAACAGCATCGCCGGCTCGCCAGCAGGCGCACCCCAACCGTAGGGGCCCGTGAGCCGTCCTGCCTCACCGATGACGCTGAAAGGGCCACCCCACGGCACGTTGAACCCCCACTGGACCGTTCCCATCAACCGATCGCCGTAATCCAGCATCGCCATGCCGGCGATGTCGACATTGAACCGATCGGACCATTGCATTGAAGCCCAGGCTTGCTGGGGTGGACGTCCGGCAATGAGCCGCTGCGCGTCAAGGGCATAGCACCCCATATCATAGAGTGCTCCGCCGCCGATGTCTGCTTGCAGACGGACATCCTCCAGACTCTGGGTCGTCATCAGGAAGCTCGACACCGTGTGCATGAAACGGAGCTCCCCCAGGACTCCGGAGCGGGCGATCTCCACAGCCCTGGCCTGCACGGGATTGAACCGCGAAGCATAGGCTTCCAGGCAGTACCGTCCCGTCTCCTGACGCACACGTTCGATCTCGCGCGCCTCAGCGGCATTCACCGTGATCGGCTTTTCACACAGAACGTGCTTTCCCGCACGCAAAGCCTGAATCGACCACTGCGCGTGCAGACCGTTCGGCAGAGGGATGTACACGGCCTCCACCTCAGGATCGTTCAGCAGCGCCTCATAGGTCCCGTACGCCTTCTCGATCCCCAGGCGCCCAGCGGCCTGTTCGGCCTTGGCGAGCGTCCGGCTGGCGATCGCCACAAGCCGCGCCATGTCCGCCCCTGCCATCGCGGGAATCACGCGGTCGAGCGCGATCGACGCGCATCCCAGTACCCCCCACCTCACCGGCTGATCGGCCATCACCATCCCCCTTTCATGAGTCGGCGTCTGCCCATAGGTCCCGCTCCCTTGCCCACCAGTCTAGCCGTATCTGAGCTATCAGTCAAAGCGACAGCACGTTGACCCAGATCAGCGGAGGGCTATACTGGCTCACGGACCACAACGTAGTGTGGCGCAATCTTCCATCAGTCAGCAACTTCTCCGAGTATGTGCCATCCGATGACAGACAGATTGAGGCTCGAGGCACACTGGGAGTGACCGAAATCATCATCAGGTTCACCAAGACCGCCCCGCTCTGTGAGGGCGATTAGCAAGCCCGCAAAACACGAAGACAAGGAGCTGATATGAAGGGCATCATTCTGTCTGGGGGCCTTGGCACCCGGCTCTATCCACTGACCATCTCACTGTCGAAACAGATCCTCCCGATCTTTGACAAGCCCATGATCTACTACCCGCTATCGGTGCTGATGCTTGCCGACATTCGGGAGATCCTCATCATCTCGACGCCGCAGCACATCGAGCTCTACCGAAGTCTTTTCGGCGACGGCTCGCGCCTCGGCCTGGATATCGATTACGTAGTCCAGGCCAAACCTGAGGGCATTGCGCAGTCGTTCATCCTTGGCGAGCCATTCGTCAACGGTCAGCCATGTGCCCTTATGCTAGGAGACAACTTTCTCTATGGCCACGGGCTGTCGGAGATGCTGGAGAGGGCTGGGCGGCTCACCCAGGGCGCGCGGGTCTTCGCCTACTACGTTCAGGATCCCGAGCGCTATGGCGTCGTCGAATTCGATGAGGACTTCAACGCGCTGACCATCGAGGAGAAACCCAAGCAGCCCAAGTCGAACTACGCCGTCACGGGGCTCTACTTCTATGACGACCACGTCGTCGAGCTGGCGAAGTCACTGAAGCCCTCGGCGCGCGGCGAGCTCGAGATCACCGACCTGAACAATGAGTACCTGAAGCGTGGACAGCTCAAGGTGCAGGTCCTGGGCCGTGGGTTCGCCTGGCTCGACACCGGGACACATGAGAGTCTGCTGGAGGCTAGCGACTTCGTGCAGACCATTGAGCACCGGCAAGGGCTCAAGGTCGGCTGCATCGAGGAGATCGCCTTTCGCAAGGGCTACATCGGCGCCGACGAGCTGCTCAGGATCGCCAGCTACTCCGCCGAGAACGGCTACTGCGCTTACTTGCGCCAGTTGGCCGAAGGCGCCGATGGGCGTCCCAGTCTCTGATCCTCGTACCAGGAGATGCTATGACACGGCAAGGGAAGAGTGGGCCCGCCTATCGTGTTGAGACTGCGCGCCTGGTCGTGCGCTGCTGGGAACCGCAAGATGCGCCACTGCTCAACGCTGCAGTCATCGCCAGCTGGGAGCATCTGAGCCCCTGGATGCCCTGGGCGCGCGGAGATCGGCCATCCGTGGAAGGCACCGCAGCGGGCCTGCGCCGCTGGCGCGCCGACTTCGACCGTGATGAGGACTACGTCTACGCCATCTTCAGCCGCGACGAGAGTGTCGTGCTGGGAAGCACCGGGCTCCACACACGACGCGGCGAGAGAGTTCGCGAGATCGGTTACTGGATCCACGTTGACCATATCGGCAGAGGCTACGCCACCGAGGCATCCGCCGCGCTGACCAGGGTCGCGTTCGAAGTGGATCGCGTCCATCGGGTTGAGATCCACTGCGTTCCGGACAACCTGCGCAGCGCCGCCGTCCCGCGCAAGCTTGGCTTCACCCACGAGGCCACCAGGCGAGAGGTCCTCGCCGAAGGGGATGGCACCTATCGCGATGCGATGGTCTGGACGCTTCTCGCCGGCGAATACCCCACCAGCCCTGCGGCGTCTGCCGAAATCGCGGCATACGACGTCCTTGGACGCCGCGTTCTGTGAGTGCTCCTATGGCCTTCGACGTCATCGCGTTCGATGCCGACGACACGCTTTGGCACACCGAATACCTCTATGCAGAGGCCAAGAAGCGGTTGGTGGCCCTCCTGGGCGACTATACAGATGCCGACACGCTCGTCGAAGGGCTCGAAGCGACTGAACTGGCGAACCTGAGCCTCTATGGCTACGGCGTGAAGTCCTTTGCCCTCTCGATGGTGCAGGCAGCGGTGACGCTCACCGAGGGCCGCATCAGCGGCGAGGAGGTACTGAGCGTCCTTGCCATCGCCCGCGACATGCTGACCGCAGAGGTCCGCCTCCTCGATGGGGTGAAGGAAGCCGTGAGCGAGCTGGGACGCCGCTATCGGCTGATGGTCGTGACCAAGGGGGATGCCTCGGAGCAGATGCCCAAACTGCTCCGCTCCGGCCTCGCCGATAGCTTCCCAGTGGTGGAGGTGGTGGGAAGCAAGACGTACGATGACTATGCGCGCCTGCTAGCGAAGCATCACATCGCCGCTGAGCGATTCCTGATGGTCGGCAACTCGCTGAAGTCCGACATCCTGCCGGTGTTGGAGCTGGGCGGCTACGGCGTCTACGTTCCCTCCGATCTGCTCTGGTCGCACGAGCACGTCGAAGATCCACCCGCCAGCCACAGCCGGTATTCCGAGGTATCCAGTATCGGCGAGGTGGTCCCGCTGATTGACGCGCTGGTCCAGCAGGGCGATTACCAACGACCCTAGGACTCAGTAAAGCCGGTATCTGGGGGTCGTAGGTGCGACTTCAGTCGTTCCGGTTCCGCAGCCGGCGCGCCCAGCAGGCCGGGCGGTCGCAGAACCGAGGACTCGGTAACTACGAGCTAGCTTAGCTCAACACTCGGAGGCACTGATGGTCACCGCTAATGCGTGTGTACAGTGTGTAGGCTTCCCGTGCACCGACGTCAACCACGGGGTGTATCGGGTCCCCGATCTCGAGGTGGACCCAGCCGCGGTCAGAATCGTCCTGATCTCCGAGGCCGCGCCCGCGGACCCCGCTGACTACTACTATGCCAACGGACACCCACAGGCCGGTGCGCTCTTCGAACAGACGACGGTGCTGGCCTTTCAGGACGCGGGGGCTCAGGTGAAGTCACTGCAAGACGTTCTGGATCTCGGAGTCTACCTGACCACGGCGGTGAAGTGCGCCAAGACCAGCTACGCAATCCAGACGGCCACGGTGAACACCTGCTCTGCATTGCTGGCTCAGGAACTCACGCTCCTCCCCAACGCCAAGGTCCTGCTTCTGATGGGAGACGTAGCCATCAAGGCGGTGAATGCCATCGCCCGCCGCGCAGGAGAGGCGCGCGTGATCCCGGCGGGATCGACATACAAGATCCGTGGACCCATCTATACGTGGCGTGGCGCACGCGTCTTCCCGTCGTATCTCCAGGCGGGCCCCAGCCTCTTCATCGAGAAGAGCAAGCGCAGAATGATCGCCGATGATCTCCGCGCGGCACTGGTCGCTGCCCATGCCTGACACAGCTGTCGGCCCTGATCCTCGTGGAGTTCCGGAGACCCGTGGATGCTGACCGTTCGAGGCCCGCTCTTGGGCCAGAGCCATGTCTGCGAGCCGATCCTGCGGGCCCTTCCCGAGTGGTTCGGGATCGAGCAGGCAACTGTGGCCTATGCAGAACAGACCGACACCCTTCCGACCTTCATCGCCGTCCGTGACGAGCAGCCGATCGGGTTCCTGACACTT
>JAXDDP010000128.1:0-16577 GCA_034676785.1 Anaerolineae bacterium
GCAAGGCTTTCCGTCACGAGGGCTCCTTCACCAACCTGCTAGGCCCTGATCCCGATCCGGCGCTGTTCGCCCTGATGTCGCTTGAGGACCACGTCACCCCTGACACACCACCAGCCTTCCTGTGGCACACGGCCGACGACCCCGTCGTTCCGGTAGCCAACAGCCTCTTCTTCGCACAGGCCCTCAGCCGCAGCCGCGTGCCCTTCGAGCTCCACATCTACCCAAGCGGCCCTCACGGCCTGGGTCTGGCGCCGAACGCACCTCACATAGCGACATGGATGAACCTGAGCGCGGAGTGGCTCCAGGGCATGGGCTGGTAAGGACGGAGCGCTGGCTGTGTGCCACGCGTATCCAATCGTTGAGTACGCATCACTGTTAACTCATCGCCCAGGAGGTAAACCATGGGAGTAAGCATCGGACTCGTCGGTCTTGGCTCGTTTGGCAGTGCCTTTGCTGACCTCTTTATGAGCCATCCGCTCGTCGACCGGATCGCGCTGTGCGACCGGGAGCCCGAACGCATGCAGGCTTTCGCCCGCAAGCCTGCCTGGCAGGCAAAGCTCAAGCCGGGTGACCTCTATGCGTCGCTCGACGACATCTGCCGGAGTGATCTGGATGCCCTCGCCATCATCACCCAGCCGTGGCTGCATGCACCACAGGCCATCCAGGTCCTCGAGTCGGGAAAGCACGTCTACAGCGCCGTGCCCGTCATCAGCATTCCCGATGCTGATGAGATTCTGGAGTGGTGTGACCGGCTGGTGAGGACTGTTGAGCGCACCGGCTTACACTACATGCTTGGCGAGACCACCTACTACCGACCACAGGCCATGGTCTGCCGGCGTCGTGCGGCCGCCGGTGATTTCGGCTCCTTCGTCTATGCCGAGGGCGAGTACCTCCACGACGTCGATTCCGCCTGCAATCTCCGCGAGGTCCAACAACTACGGTTAGCAAGCAAGGCGGGAGCCGAGTGGTTGGCTGTGCAGGAGCACTACAGCCGCCGCGGCGTTAAGAACGGACCAATGCATTACCCCACCCACTCGGTAAGCGGGCCGATCAGCGTCATGCAAGCGCACCCGGTCAAGGTTATCGCGTATGGCTACACCAACCGCGATGGCGACGACTACTTCGCCGATTCAGCCTTCAGCAACGAAACAGCTCTCTTCACAATGAGCAACGGTGCTGCGATGCGCATCTGCGAGTATCGCGAGATTGGCCATCCCGAGCGTGAGATCTTCCGCATCTACGGTACCCATGGGAGTTTCGAAAACGACACCTGGACCACCAACCGCACGGTAGAGTCGCTGGACGAGACAGAGATGCGCGACCCGCTGCCCGAAGATGTCGTTGCAGCATTTGCACAGGCGGCGGGCCCCGATTTCTACGGCGGGCACGGTGGCTCCCATGCCTATCTTGTCAACGAGTTTGTGGACGCCATCGCCCACGACCGTGTTCCCGCGATCAACGTCTGGGAGTCTGTGCGCTATATGGCCGCAGGCGCTACGGCCCACAAATCAGCCCTCGCCGGCGGCGCGATCCTGGACGTACCCGATTGGGGCGACGCCCCCCGCTGAGGCAAGTGCATCAGGGTGCCGGACGCGATCCGCTACCGGTCCTGATAACGCAAGGGCGCCCCGCGTCGGAGTTTCCGACGCGGGGCGCCTGCTATGTAATCTTACAGCGTCAGATCGAACTGCTCGCGCAGCGTATCGATGAGCGTGCGCGCCTTTTCAGCCGAGTCAGCCTCGGCGAAGATCCTCAGCATCGGCTCAGTTCCCGAGAAGCGCATCAACACCCAGTTGTCGTTGGCCAGCAGGAACTTCACGCCATCCAGCGTGGAGATCCTCTCCACAGGATATCCGGCCAGCACGATCGGCCGAATTGCGTGGCTCTCCGCCAGCGCTCGCAACCGCTCCGGAACGACGATCCGCATCTCCGGGGTTGCAGGGAGGTTGACATCCATAGCGAACAACTCCCCGGTGATGCTGTACACGTGAGCCAGCAGCTCCGAGATTCGCTTCCCCGTTGCAGCGAGCATCTCCACAATCAGCGCCGAGGCGAAGATGCCATCCTTGCCCAGGATGTGCCCCTTGATCGTGAGACCACCGCTCGACTCACCTCCCAGCAGTGCCTTGTGTGCGACCATCGCCGCCGAGACGTGCTTGAACCCGACAGGTACCTCGTACGCGCGCTCGCCGAAGGCTGCCGCTAGCCGATCCAATAGGTGGGTTGTAGCCAGGTTGCGGACCACGCCGCCCCGCCCACCGCGCACTTCGTGCATGTACCAGTAGAGCAAAAGCAGAATGTCGTTGACGGTAACGTACGCCCCGTTCTCGTCGACAATCGCGATCCGGTCGGCGTCGCCGTCCGTGGCGAGCCCCAAGTCGTAGCGCTCGCTACGTACGTGGGTGATGAGCAGACTGAGGGCTTCCAGATCCGGCGCTGGCGACCTACCACCGAAAAGCGGATTATGCCGTTCGTTGATAAAGGCCACGCGGCAGCGCGCCTCGGTCAGGATCGTGCCCAACGTCAACTGGCTAACACCGTACATTGGATCCACGATCACGCGCAGCCCTGCTTGTCGAATCGTATCCAGGTCGATTAGGGCTTCGACCGCATCGACGTATTCGTTGGTGTAATCCCTGCGCTCGGCTATGCCAGCCTCGATCGCCAGATCCAGATCGATCTTCACCACATCCTCAAGCCCCAGGCTGTTCGTCTCTGCCTCGATCTGCCGCACCTCTTCATCCTGTAGCAGAGATCCGTCACTCCGGAATACCTTGAGCCCGTTCCATTCCGGGGGATTGTGGCTTGCGGTGAAAATGAGGCCATAGGCACACTTCAGTGAGGCAGTCGCATACTCCACGAGTGGCGTTGGGGCATCCTCCTCCAGCAGGATCGCCCGGATGTTGTTCCCCGCAAACACCTCGGCCGCGGCTACCGCAGCATGGTCCGAGAGGAAACGCCGATCATATCCGATCAGAACGCCCTTTCGCTCGTCCCCACACCGTGTGATGTTGTTGGCCAACGCCTGGCAGAGCCGCCGCACGTTGTGAAGCGTGAAACCCTCTCCGATAACGGCCCGCCATCCACCCGTACCAAACGCCACCTGGTTCAACTCTTCGTGTCGGCGCGGCCTGAAGATCCGCTTCTGCAGGATAAACGTGGCCCGATCGAGGTCTTCGCGCGTGTTGATGCCTTGGAGCTCGTCCTGGTCGACGATCTGGTAGCTCTCGACCCGCATGCCGCTCCGGATCAACCGGTGAGCACTGTCGGTCAACCGGTAGTCGCCATCCTGAGTCGACGGCTCCAACTTCTGGAGGGTAGAGAAGATGATTGGAGCACTCACGATGTAGGCTCCCGCATTTAGCTCCCGAATCTCCCGAACCTCAGGCGAGGCATCCTCTTCCTCGATGATATCGATGATATGACCAGCGGCGTCGCGGATGATCCGCCCATACGGCAATGGTTCTGGCACCATTGCAGTGAGCAGCGTCAGATGCGCACCCTTGAGGCGGTGACGGTTCAGCAATCCCAACATCGAGGTTGGGCTGAAAAGCGGCGTATCACCATAGAGAATCAAGAGATCTCCATCGAACTCCACCAGCAGTGACCGCAGTTGCAGGACCGCGTGACCGGTCCCCAACTGGGCTTCCTGCACCACGAACGTGATCTCGGGGTTCTGAAGGTGCGCTTCCACAGCGCTCGCTTCGCTCGGCACGACCACGTACAGATCCTGCGGAGCCACCACCTTCAGCGCATTCTGGACGACATAATCGACCACTCTGCGATCGCCCAACCGCTGCAACAGGATTGGCACGCCATCCTCAGTGACCGACTCCTGCCCGGCAGCCAGAATGACCGCTTTGAGCGCTCGCGGCGTCTCACTAGCACACGTTACCATACCTACCCCCTTAGCATTACCAGTTCGTGTAGGACCCGTCCCGACGGTGGAGATGCGGCGCCTCCCAGAACTTGAACGTCTGCCCCTTCAGATACTCCTCGTTGACTTCGATACCAAGCCCGGGCGAATCCGGCACGGGGAACCGCGTCCCATCGAGCATGTGTTGCACCGGGAAAACCTCAGCGTCAGGATACTTCTGCGCCTCAGTCGGCGAGATCCGCACCTCCATCCAGGCGAAGTTCGGGACCGCTGCCGCAAGGTGCACCGTGGCAGCCGTGCAGACTGGCCCAAGCGGGTTGTGCGGCATCAGATCCACGTAGTGTGCCTCTGCCCATCCGGCTACCTTCTTCGCCTCGGTCAGACCGCCCACGTTGCAGACGTCGACCCGGATGAAATTCGTGAGTCCCTGTTCGATGTAGGGCAAGAATTGCCACTTGCTGGCGAACTCCTCTCCTACCGCAAAGGGGACATCCGTCATCTTCCGGAGCGCCGCATAGGCCTCAGGGCATTCGTCACGGATCGGCTCTTCGAGGAAGTCCAGCGTGCCCGACGGCAATCGCTGGCAGAACGATGCGGCCTCGGCAACGCTCAGCCGGTGGTGATACTCAACGCCCAGGACCGGCCCCGGTCCCACAGCCTCGCGCACCTTCGGAAGCCAGGCCGCAGTCAGTCCGATGGATTCCCGGGGCTCGTACAGACGACGGTCATTGTAGTCAGTACCTCGCTCCTTGATCGGGCCCTCGGCAGCGCCGATACGGATCACGTTCCAATCGTGTGCCAGAAGCAAGTTCACGTTGTCGATGAGCTGCTCGTAGGACCGCCCCCCAGTCGTCGCGAAGCACGGTACGTAGTCGCGGTGTTTGCCGCCCAACAACTGATAAACAGGTACATTGAGCGCTTTCCCGACGATGTCGTAGAGGGCGATGTCGATCGCCGAAATCGCCCCAGTCAGGATGCGTCCGCCCTCGAAGTACTGGCTGCGGTACATACGCTGCCACAGCGCATCGCGTTGCATGGGGTCCTGTCCGATCAGAAACTCGCGATAGTGGTTGACGGCGCCAGCGACTGCCAGTTCGCGGCCCGAGACGCCTGCCTCACCCCAACCGTAGAGCCCCTCATCCGTCTCTACCTTGACCAAACACTGGTTCCGGCTGCCTACCCAGACTGCATACGGTTTGATATCCGTGATCTTCACGAGAGGTCCCTTACCCTTTCATATGTGATTCGCGGCCTGATGTCTCGGTCGGCCGCCCAGCATCCTAATGTGTCCATCGAGCAATTCTGCGCAGGGCTTCGTCCGCCATCTCCTGGTCCACAACGCCACCCACCATCAGCCAAATCCCCTCCGGACGCAGGACTGCCATCACGTCATCGAGCTCCTCGACGGGCACCGTCACACAGAACGCTTTATGTGCTGCCTGAATCCGCTGGTACACCGAAATCCAGTCCGACCAGTGGTCGTGCCCAGCACCGGGCACCCATTGGACCGCGTGGATCTCAGGCAGGGCCAGTAGGGTATCCAGATAGCGCAGCGCCTGAGGGCCATCCAGATGATACATGTTGCGGTCCATGTGACGGCACTCCCGAATGATCCCCGGCAGGAAGACGTCCTCGAACATCCGGTTCGAGACCATGCACGAGAAGTCGTTCGAGGGTACATGGTACCTGCCCCGGCACGTCGCATTGAGCCACGTCGTGCTGGGCATCCCTGCCGCTGCCGTTCGCTCGTAGTAGATATCATAGACCTTGAGGAAATCATCCGTGATGCGCTCACACAGAGCTTTCACCGCTGCAGGGCGCTCGATCATGTCTACGCACAGGGCTTGGGGGTCGCGGAATGCTGCGATGGCATCGCCGCCTGGATGGATATCGGTGTAGCCGACGATGAAGGAGCCGCGACCAACATCGATCAAGGCATCCATCATCTCCAGGATCTTTCCGAAGTAGAAGCCGTCCCAATCGAGCTGAAGCTTCGCTACTTCCTCAGGCTCCCAGCTCTTCAGAATCGGCTCGCTCCATGACGTACCCTCCCCAAACTCCAGTGGGCAACCATAGAAGGCGGAGAAGACCTCCGGCCCAAGATTGGGCCAGACAATCGGGAGGGCATCGGCGTAGGCCACCCGATTGCGCATCTCCGCGACCGCCCTCTCGACGAGGTACTCCGTGTCCAGCCACCGTTCGCGATGCGAGTCATGCTGTTTCTGTGGCACCGGCGTCCAGCTCTCAGCAGGAAAGGACATAGAGGCCAGCGCGCGGTCAACTATCTCGCAGGCCCACCACGCCTCCCAGCGCTCGAGGACCTGCTCGTAATCCGGTTTCAGTTCGAACATTGAGGGGCTATCCTGAATCTAGACCAACGAGTCGGCCTTGATGTAGTCGACCAGCTCGTCGACTGTGCTGAAGGCCAGCCCGACCACCGTATCCGCACCACCGTAGTAGATCGCCAACCGGCCCGTCGCGGCGTCACACAGAGCCGCACACGGGAATACCACGTTAGGAACGTCGCCCACGTTCTCGTAGAGCGTGCGTGGCGCCAAAATGAAACGCCGAGAACGAGCGATCACCTTCCATGGCTTGTCCAGGTCGAGGAGCGCAGCCCCAGCGCTGTAGACAAAACCGTTGCACGAGGTCAGGACCCCATGGTAGATCATCAGCCATCCCTCTGAAGTCTCGATCGGGATCGGCCCCGCACCCACCTTCGTGCTCTGCCAGCCGCCTGCTGTTCCGAACACATAGCGGTGGTTTCCCCAATAGCGCATATCCGGGCTCTCGCTGTAAAAGATATCGCCAAATGGCGTGTGCCCATTGTCACTGGGGCGACTCACCATCGCGAATCGCCCGTTGATTTTGCGGGGGAAGAGCACACCGTTGCGGTTGAACGGCAGGAAAGCGTTCTCCAGTTGATAGAAGGTCTCGAAATCGTGGGTATAGGCGACGCCAATGGTGGGACCGTGGAACCAGTTGCACCACGTGACGTAGTAGCGATCCTCGATCCATACGACACGTGGGTCGTAGCCATAGACGAAAGGACCAAGCTCGGGATCACTCGTCACGAACTCGATGCGCTCGTGGTCCAACTTCCACGTCACACCGTCTTCGCTCCGTCCCGCATGGAGCCGCATCTCGCGGCACTTGTCGTCAATGCGGAACACACCCGCAAAGGCTCCCTTGTAAGGAACTACTGCGCTATTGAAGATGCTGTTGGAGCCGGGGGTTGCGTCACGCGGGATGATCGGATTGCGCGCCGAGCGCCACACGACGTCCTGACAGCCCGCCGGCCGTTCCTCCCAGGGGATATTGGGCAATGGATCTCCAACGACGTTCACTCGCATTGCAGCCTCCTTGTTCGGATATGTTGGGGCAGTTGGCGCGGCGCGGAAGCCGGTCCAACCTGAATCAGAATCATGATCGCGATGAGATAGAGCGGGCCTGGATCGGGGATCGCGCCCCGCTACAAACGCTGGCATTATACAGCCGTCCAGATCGAGCACCATTTGCCCTCTATCCCAGATCGGGGTAGACTCTCTGGTGTCACAGCATGCCCCGATGCTGGTGCAATCGGTCATCGGAGCTGCCAGGACCTTGAGACGTTCGAGAGTATCCTTTACAGTCCAGGAGGCGAACCTATGAAACTCGGTGATGCGATACAGTCTGCGGATTGGAAGAATGAGAAGCACGTACCCGCCATTGAGGCACCTGACGTCGTTACTGCGGGAGTACCCTTCATGGTGACCGTCAGTGTGGGTAAGGAAATCCCACACCCCAATACAACGGCACACCACATCGCCTGGATTGACGTCTTCTTCAAACCCGATGGGGACAAGTTCCTCTATCAGGTCGGTCATTTCGACTTCGCAGGCCATGGTGCTTCTGCCAAGGGCGCCGACACCGGCCCGGTGCACACCCACCCAACAGCAACCTTCTCGATGACGGTCGATAGCCCAGGAACCCTTGTTGCTGTGGAACAGTGCAACATCCACGGCCTCTGGGAGGGCAGCAAAGAGGTCAAGATCGGCTGACTCATTTCCAGGTGCCGGGGACTTTCGGCAGTCCCCGGCACCTCCCAAGGCTTGCCCTCCATCAGGTGCCAGGCACTGGTCCGCGGTGCCATGGACCTGGTGACCATTCTCCGCCGAATGCGTAACCACACCCAAAGACCAACCCACGGTGGTCCCCGGCACCTTTCACTTCGACTCCCGAGCCGCCCCGGACCCCTCGTGCGCCACCTCTGACTGCTCTGGGCCTCGATAGGATACCCGCCAAAGACGGATCCCCCCATTGATTTCTGAGTTATTTGCACTATACTCATCTGCTTAATAGTAGAATCACCCAGAGCAAGGAGGTCGAGATGAAACAGAACAGCATAGTCGGCGTCACCTCGCTAGCGTTAGCATTGTTCTTGGTCACTGGCTGCGGAACACCCGCGCCGCCAACTGCGACCGCAACCGCCACATCAGTGCCTGCCACCCCAACGGTGGCAACCGAACCCGCTTCTCCGCTCCCTACCCCTGCGACAGAGTCGCCATTGCCAACACCGGCCATGGACTCTCCAGTGCCCACGCCGGTCCTGGAGGAACCCGCAGCCCCAGCCGTCGCCTGGACCGCCGACGGTGTCATTGGCGATGACGAGTACGATCAACAGCTCGACTTTGGTAGTATCCGCCTCTGGTGGCGGCACGACGGGACCTCGCTCTACATCGCCTTTGAGGGGGACACAGCGGGCTGGGTGGCCATTGGCATAAACCCACAGCGCGGCATGCAGGGTGCAGACTACCTCTTTGGATATGTTAAGGACGGTGAGGCAAGTCTCTGGGATGCGTATGGCACGGCACCCACCGGTCCAAACCATCCGCCTGACACCGAGTTGGGTGGAACCGACGACATCGTGGCCTTTGTGGGTGTCGAGGAAGGGGATGTCACCCGCTTTGAGGTTCAGATCCCGCTCGACTCCGGCGATGCCTACGACCATCGCCTCGAGCCGGGGATGGCCTATCCCATCATCGTCGCCATCGGTGGAGAGGATGAGTTCAACGCCTATCACCTGAGCTATGACCGCGGCGAGCTGATCCTTCCATAGCCCGCCTTGATAAAGCATAAAGTGTCCCGTACAATAGCAGCGTGATCTACCACCCTATGCGAGTGCGTGAGGAGGCATACTATGAGTCTAGTTGATGTGTTGGCCGAAGCCCTGAAGCTTGAGCAGGACGGCCGGGAGTTCTACCAGATGGCGGCAGGGCAGGTCGCGGATGCAGCTGGCAAAGCAATGTTCGAGCAACTGGCGTCCGATGAGGTCGATCATTACAACTACATCAAGCGCCAGTACGAGGCGCTTCAGGCAGGCCACGGGTGGAGCACGATCCCCGAGATGCAGCTCGTTGATTCCATCGATGCGGTTTCCCTCGTCTTCCCATCTGGCGAACGGGCTACCGACGTGCTACCAGCGAACCCTACCGAGGAGGACGCCCTGCTCTTCGGCCTGACCATCGAGGACAAGAGTTTCAAGCTCTACCACACCAGTGCAGACCAGGCCCAGGATCCTGAGGCCAGGAAACTGTTCCTGCAGCTAGCCGGTGCCGAACGACGACACTTCGAGATCCTGATGCAGCGTTACGAGTCGCGCTTCGGGTATCCTCGTTAGGCACTGCCGAACACTAACTGTCAACCCGGCACCTTCGACCGATGCCCGAACTGCCCGAGGTTGAGACCATAGCGCGCCACCTGCGCCCGGCCCTCACGGGTCGAGTTGTTGCGCAGGTGGCGATTGCGTGGGAACGCACAATCGATCGACCGGATGTGACGAGCTTCCGGTCGCAGATCGTGGACGATCGCTTTGTTCGCGTCGGGCGGCGCGGCAAATACCTGTTGCTTGGACTGCTATCTGGCCGGGTCCTGCTCGTTCATCTCCGCATGAGCGGGCGATTCGATCTCCGTCCTGCCGGCCAGGCCCCTGTTGACGAGACCCACACCCGCGTAAGCCTGCAACTAGACGATGGGGTATGGGTTGACTTCATCGATCCTCGCAAGTTCGGACGCTTCTACTTGGTTGATGACTCGGATGATGTGCTGAGCGAACTGGGGATTGAGCCACTGTCCTCGGCCTTCACGGCAGAATGGTTGAGTGATCACCTCTCCGGGCATCGTGGCGAGATCAAGCGCCTGCTCCTCGACCAGAGCTTCATCGCCGGCCTTGGCAACATCTACGTCAGCGAGAGCCTCTGGCACGCGCGTATCCACCCGGCCCGCAGTGCAGCTTCGCTGACGCCCGAGGAGTCCCGGCGCCTCCACAGCGCGATAGTCCAGGTCCTGCGGTCAGCCGTGGACAACGGCGGTACAAGCCTCGACGATCGCCAATACGTCTATCCCAACCGTGATCTTGGCGGGCATCAGCCCCATCTGGTGGTCTACGATCGTGCGGGAGATGTCTGTCCCCGTTGTGGTCATGCGGTCGAACGCGCTGTCCAGGGACAGCGGAGCACCTACTTCTGTCCGGTCTGCCAGTCGAGGTCTTAGGTCGCGGCATCCAGACGCCGGGCAATGATCCGGGGCGAACGTCACTTCCGTCGGAGCACCGGTAAATGCGTGCTCCGGCACCTCGTGCGCTACCTACAGATCACACAGAAGCGCTGCCAGTAACGCCGCCCGCTGCGGCAGAGACGCCACCTCGACGTACTCGTGCTCGGCGTGCGACCCATCGCCGACCGCCCCCAGCCCATCAAGCGTGGGAATCCCCAGCGCCGCCGTGAAGTTCCCGTCGCTTGCACCGCCCGAGGCCTGCTCTGTCAATTCCAGGCCCATCTCTTGCCCCAGCCGTCTGGCCGTCTCAAAAAGTGCCACCGTGCCGGGCGTCCGTTCCATCGGATACCGGTCAAATCCGCCACTAACGCTTATCACCGTGTCTGGGTTCACCGGATGTAACCCCCGGATCGCTGCAGAGATTCGATCGGCCTCC
Source organism: Anaerolineae bacterium (assembly GCA_034676785.1). Lineage (GTDB taxonomy): Bacteria > Chloroflexota > Anaerolineae > B4-G1 > SLSP01 > PWVB01. Next base: position 10,848 of record JAXDDP010000128.1, read on the forward strand.
TCCCGCGTCCACGCCCGAACGTCGACCTCTGCCCGAGCATAGGCCGCTACGACGTTGGGACGAGTGCCTCCCTCGATAACGCCCACATTGGCGGTAGTACCAACCACGTAGTCCGTCATGTGTTGTATACGCAGAACCTGGTGCGCCAGCTCCTCGATCGCGTTAACGCCCTCGTTGTGAGCCGCCCCCGCGTGAGATGCGCGCCCCACCACCTTAACCGTGAAGTCACCCACGCCCTTCCGCGCTGTCTTCAGCGCGCCACCCGGCACGGCGGGTTCCAGAACGAGCACATACGCTGCCTCCGATGCGGCCTCCTCAATCAGCGCACGGGAGGTACCGCTCCCGATTTCCTCATCGGAGTTTAACAGCAACACGATGGGCCGCGGAAGTGCAAGCTTCAGCTCGCGAATCGCGCGCACCGCGTACTCCGCAATGACCAGCCCGGCTTTCATATCGAACGTACCCGGTCCCATCGCTCGGCCGCCCTCGACCGTCATCGGGCGCCGTGCTGTCGTTCCAACGGGCCAGACGGTGTCGAAGTGCCCCAGGATCACACCAGGCTGAATTTCCCCAGTCTGGAGCGATCCGCCGACCACGATGCGTAAGTGGTTTCCCCGCTCCGGGTTCTCGATCACCTCGACGTCGGCTTCCAGGCCCCGCCACACGCCTTCAAGGTGCGCCGACAGATGGTCAAGAGATGCCTTGTCTGTGCTGGGAGACTCATGCGCTACGAGCGCTCCCAGGGATGCAACCATGGCTTCGAAATGCCTATCCAGCCACTGCTGCAATGCTGATGCCTTATTCATCGAGGTACCGACCCTTTCCATCACACGCAGAAACCCAGCGGACACGACCCCGCACTATCGGGCGCGGTCCGCCTCTCTCTGCCGGTTGGTGTGGGAACTATATCGTCGCACTGGTGCCGGCTAGAGCACCAGATCTGTCCGCATCACAATCCCCTCGACGGGCAATCGCGCCGCGATCTCCTCCAGCGTCGCACCCGTTTCGGGATGTATATAGTAGGGTGCCAGGTCTGCCACAGGCACCGCTACATGGGCCCTTGTCAGCAACTCCGGGTCGGGGATATGCCGCACCCCGACATCCAGGACATCGTAATTGAACAGCGCGATGTCCAGGTCGATGGTCCGTGGCGCATTCTTGTCCGCAGTTCGTACCCGCCCAAGAACCTGCTCGACTTCCCACAGCGGTCCGGCCTTGAGGGCTTCAGCACTCAGCGGCGTTCGGATGAGGAGCGCAGCGTTGAGGAAGTTAGGTTGGTCAACCGTCCCTACGGGCGCCGTCTCATAGACACGCGAGGTCGCAATGACCTCAACCGCGTCGTGGTTCCTGAGGTGCCGCACTGCTGCCGTAAGGTTCGTCTCCGCGTCGATGTTCGAGCCAAGGGAGATAAAGACGCGGTTCGTCTCAGCAGCCACGTCGGCCCGCGATCTCACAATCTCGACGCCGACCGACCGCGCGAACCGCAAGGCGCCAGGCTTCTCAAGTAATACCCGTGCCACCTCCACCCTCGGGTCAGCCATGCAGATCGCCGCGACCTCCGCCGCCAGGCGCTCGACCAGATAGAACCGCGACGCCTCCACCATCCGGATCACCCGCTTCGTGATCGTGCGATAGTTGACCGCATCCTCGATCGCATCCGATCGCCCGGCAGGTCGTGTATCGGCGTCGAGCGTGATGTTGATCAGGATATCCTGACGATTGCGCCGCTCCTCGTCGTTGATGCCCACTATGCCACGCAATAGCAGGTCCTTGATGTGAATTTGATCTGTCATAGATTGCTCCGCCTACAGGTGCTCGCCACCCGTCACGTAGATCATATCGCCGGTCACGAAATCCGAGTCAAGAAGGTAGAGCACGGCCTTGACAACTTCTGCCGGCGATCCCACACGCCGCGCCGGGATGAGCGCCGCCTTCCGCTCGATAAAGGCCGCGCCCGCACCTGGTGGGGGCAGAATGATCCCCGGTGCTACGGCATTGACCTGGATCTCGGGGGCGAGGGCAAGCGCCAGGCTCTGCGTCATCGTCACGAGGCCTGCCTTGGCCAGCGTGTATGCGACATGGTCCGTGCCTGGACGCACCGCTCGCCAATCGGCGATGTTGACGATGTGGGCATGGCGCCCGGTCTCCCCTTCGGCTTCCGGGCCTTTGATGTACCGACCAAAAGCCTGGCTCAGGAAAAACGGGGCCTTGAGGTTGATCGCGAAGTGACGATCCCAGGAGTCCTCGGTGGTATCGTCCCAGTTGCCCGGCTCGAAGATCGCGGCGCTGTTTACCAGGACATCGAGCCGGCCCAGCTCGCCCACGACCTTCGTCACCAGAGCATCCGATCGAAAATCGCCACTGAAATCCGCTTGCACCGCGAGAGCCCGCTGCCCAAGCGCGCGGATTTCAGACACGGTCTCCTCTGCAGCATCAGCGGAACTGCTGTATGTGATCGCCACCTCTGCACCGGCACGCGCCAGCCCCAGTGCGATAGCCTTGCCCAAACGGACGGCGCCTCCGGTGACCAGCCCCACACGCCCTCTAAGATCCATTGCCGAACCCTAGAACTTCACCGCGCCGCGCCCGACATGCTCGAAAAACTCAGCACGCAGCGCCTGATCCGACTTGAAGGCACCCAACATCGCACTGGTCGACATCCGTGCATTGGCCTTCTTCACACCTCGCATCGCCGCACACATGTGCATCCCCTGAACGACGACCGCAACTCCCTTCGGATGCAACGTCTCGTCAAGGAACTCGGCGATCTGCTGGGTCATCCGCTCCTGAACCTGCAACCGGCGCGCGTACATCTCGACGATCCGCGGAATCTTGCTCAGGCCAATCACCTTGCCGTCAGGAATGTATGCCACGTGAGCCTTGCCCAGGAAGGGGAGCATGTGGTGCTCGCACAGGCTGTAGTAATCGATATCGCGCACCACCACCATCTCGTTGTAGTCCACATCAAAGAGTGCGCCGTTGATCAACCGCGCCGGATCCACATGGTACCCCGCAGTCAGCTCTTCATACATCCGCGATACGCGTCCCGGTGTGTTGAGCAGCCCCTCGCGCGTCGGGTCCTCACCGATCGCCTCTAGGATCATCCCCACTGCGCACTCGATCTCGTCGCTGCACTCCTGCTGCGGTGTATCCAACAGATCGTTACGGAATACGTCAAAGTAACTGGGTGTGATCTCCATCCGCTTGTTCATTCATTGCCTCCATTGGTTGGCGCCCTTCAAGGGCACGCCGTTACATTACTGGCGAGTATATCACGATCTCGCGGATTGTCAATATATTGTCTATATTTTGAACCATTTTAATCGAGCAACCACAAACCAGGGCCCGCCCGGCCACTGCGCACCGGAGCGGGCCCTGGCACCAGCCGAACCCATGCTGAGGGACCTACGCTCTCACGTGACAAGGCCCCATCCCAATCACCCGGCGACTATGGCCGTGCTTCCCCCCGCGTGACCCGCTGCATCGTAGCTGCGGCCAGAATGAAGAAGATCACGGGCATCAACAAGACAAGTCCGTAGTTTCCGGACTGCTCAATCACGACCCCGTTGAGCACCGGCCCGGCAATCGCCGCAAGCTGCGACGCCAAGTAGTAGAACCCGGTGAAGGTCCCGATGCTGGCGTCGCTCCGCGCGGTATCAACAACCATTGGCAACGAGTTGATATTCACCAGGGCCCATGCACAGCCGCCCAATGCCAGGGCCGCACCGATCACGATGATGTTGGGGATCAAGTATCCCACGAGCAGCAACCCGGCGAAGACCAGCAAGCCCGTAGTGATCGTCTTGCGGCGTCCAATGCGCGCCGCAAGGTATCCGCTGGGCACTGAAAAGAGGATGAAGGTAACGTACGAGATGCTGGAGAGCAGCGACGCCTGATTCTCCTTGATACCCAGGACTTGTACGCCATAGGAGGTAAAGAAGGTCTCAATGGCGTTGTAGCCGACAAACCACAAAAAGATCGATGCCAGCATGAAGAGCAAGCTTGGCCGGACCGCGGCTGGAACGCGTCCCAGGCTGCGCAGCGCACCAAGTCGTTGCTCCTCTTCGCGCGCCTCAGGGGCATCCGTCAGCTCACGCTGCTCTTGGACAAAGATCATCAGCATAATGACCGCAGCCGCCATCAGCACCCCGGCCACGATGAAAGGCATCGCGATATCGATCCCGTAGAGCCACGCACCGATCAGGGTGATGATCACGCCACCCAGACCTCCCATCAGGTTGATCACGCCGTTCGCCTGACTGCGCAGCTTGGAAGGCGTCAGATCCGGCATCAACGAGATGACCGGCGTGCGGAATCCGGCCATCGCCAGAAGGAAGATCCCGATCGCGATCATGAAGAGCGCCATCGACCCACCGAGCTCAGCACTCTGACCGCTCAAGGCCGGTGGGATAGCCTTCACCACCAACGGAATCGTCAGGAAAGCCGCGATAGCAATGGGCGCCAGCGTGATAATGAACGGCTTACGACGCCCAATCCGTGTCCAGACCCGGTCGCTCCATACCCCGATCAGCGGCAGCAGGAACAGCCCGGCGATGTTGTCCAAAGTCATCACGAAGCCAGTCAGCGCTGCGCCCAGACCAAACCCCGCGGCCTTGGTCGCTGTCTCGAACGCCGGGTTCCCTGCTTGCAGGAATATGGGGACATAGTCGTTGTAGAGCTTCCACATCACACTGGTGCCAAAGAACCCAAAACCGATGAGGAACGTCTTCCGGTAGTCCAGCTTCTGTTGTGCGGCGCGATCATCCATAGCCAGATCCGAGTCCTTTCGTTGGAGGTGACTGCCCAGGTCTAGTAACGTATCGAGACAGGCGTCCCGATCTCAGCCCAGTCGTAGAGGAGCTTCGACTCCGCAGTGCCCAGCACGACACACCCATAGGATACCGGTGTGCCGAGATACCCTTCCCAGAGCGTCTGGCCGTTCGACAGGATAGGCAACGCATGGATGCCATTCTCGGTGGATCCCGCCCAATAGATGCCCATCCACCACGGCATCCAGAGGTCCCACGCCGACCCGTAGGCGTTCGGAATCTTGCTCTGGATCCGGAACTCGCCGGCTGCCGTGTAGGAAGGTGCGGCACCGGTCGACGCCACAAACGAGTAGATGAGCTGGTCGCCCTGATATGCCCATAGATGCTGCTCGGACAGGCTTACGACGATCAGCTTTCCCGCACCCGACACGACCGGCGGGGTTCCCTCGAGTCGCAGCACCTGCCCAACGTAGATCTGCGAGGGGTTCGCGATCCGGTTGAGCTGGGAAATGTGTGCCACCGTTGTGCCGAAACGGGCCGCGATCTGTGTCAACGTGTCGCCGTGTTGCACCGTGTAGGTACGCTCTTCGCCGTCTGTCTCGGTTTGCTCCGGGACCGGCGTCGGTTCAGGTGTAGCTGTCGCTGCCGGCGCCTCGGCCGTCGCCGTCGGTTGCACCACCACCTCGGGGGTTGGCGTCGGTTCAGGTGTTGTCAGCGCAGTCTCGGGAACCCGCAGTGTCTGTCCGTGAATAAGCGTTCCCGATCCTCTGAGCCCATTGTCGCGCAGCAGCGCCCAGGTGGACACTCCCAGCCGCGCGGCGACCGAGCTCAGGGCATCCCCCGGCTGCACCAGATACGCGTTCGCGTCGAGTCCCGGCATAGCCGGCTCTGGGACTGGGGTTGGCTGTCCAGGTACCGATCCGTCTGGAGGCGGCGTCAATGGCGCCACCGGCGGTGTCGT
>JAXDDP010000129.1:0-6083 GCA_034676785.1 Anaerolineae bacterium
GTGCTCTGCTGGAGTATGACGATCTCTACCGGCCCACTACGGTAGAGGCAGGCAGCCAGATCCAGTGGTTGTACCAGGCAGTCGCGGACATTTGGGCCGGCGCTCGTCCAGAAGCTGCGCTGGCAGACGCACAACGGGAAGCGACCAGGTGATTGGTCGATCAGGTCCGATTCGCTTGCGTGGCCTCGTACTCCTGGCCCTGCTCGCGACCGCCTGCACATCGGGTATCCCTTCGCCTTCACCCAGCCATCCGTCCACCCCTGCCGTCACCGACACGCCGGTGCCTGGCGGGCCGGCGCCGGGCGGGTCCCCGTCGAGCGCCCTCACCTCGCCAGTCTCGCCGCAACAACCAGAGACGGTCACTATCACTTTCGCCGCCGAAGAGTATGCCCTCCCCGCCTACCGGGCCCTGGCCGACACCTTCAACGCCACCCATCCCGGCTTCCGCGTCGTGGTCGTCGACCTCGACCATGTCCACGGCAACTGGCGTGGTTTCGCCCCCTCGCCGGCCAACATGAACGAGCTGGCTTCCAGCGTCGACACGTTCTTGCTGCCCGAGAGCATTTTGCCTATTGGAGTGGAGAGCGGGGCGCTGCTCGACCTGACGCCGCTGGCCGAGATCGACCCGGCGCTCGATGCCGCTGACTTTTTCCCTGGTATCCTCGACCATTTTCAGCGGCAGGGCCGGCTGTGGGGTCTGCCGGCAGGGGTGAGCGAGACGCTGATCTTTTACAGCAAGGGATTGTTCGACCAGGGGGGAGTTCCCCATCCGCGTGCCGGCTGGACGTGGCAGCAGTTCCTGGACACCGCCGTGCGGCTAACGGCGGGAGAGGGGAGCGACAAACAGTACGGCTTTGTCGAAACCTGGGGCAGGCAGGGCGCGATCGCCTTTATCCAGGGGCACGGCGGCGACCTGCTCGATCGCGGCGCCGTCGATCCTGTTCCGACGCTGGACGATCCGCTCGTGGCCGAAGCGGTGCAGTGGTATGTGAACCTGGCGCTCGAGTATGGCGTGGCGCCTACCCCTGACGAGATGGAGGGCGTCATCGCCCACGACCTTGTGCTCGATGGCCGCGCAGCCATGTGGACCGACATCCTTGCCAACTGGGCTACCATGTCCAAACGGATCGAGTCAGGCGTTGGCATCGCCCCTTTTCCCGAGGACCGCGCCGCCGCCAACCCGGTGAGCTTGAGCGGCTACTTTGTCAGTGCCGCCACGGCCCATCCACAGGCCTGCTGGTTGTGGCTCTCGTTTCTCACGCGCCAGCACGTCGTCCACGAATCGTCCGCAATGCTGCCCGCCCGCGCTTCCGGCCTGGAGGAGTCGGCCTACTTTCGCCAGATGGGCGAGGCGGACCGCGCGGCGATTCGCCACGCCCTGTCGCACCCGGCCCCGCCGTTAACGGCCTACGATGCTGCCGTCATGCGACCGCTGTTCGGTGCGATCGAGGCGCTGTACGGCGGCGAGGCGACGGCGGAAGAGGCGCTGGCCCGCGCACAAGTGGAAGCCGAGCAAGTGGTAATGACTGTCGTGGCTGAGGCCACTGCTGCGCCCACGCCGCCGCCCGTTCGCGCGGTCCTGGCACCCACGGCTGAGAGCCGCGCCGTGGCGCTCACCTTTGGTGTTCCCGCCGACCTGGACTCGACGCCCTATGAGGCGTGGGCCGACGAGTTCAACCGCGCCTACCCTGAGCTGCGCGTGACGGTGAACAGCGGCACTGCTCCTGGCTTTGGCGGTGTGTCCGGTGCCCCTGGGGTACAGGGGTTAGACTGCTTTGTCTGGCCCACCTTCTCGCGGCCGGCGGACTGGCAGCAGCACGTGATCTCGCTGCAGCCCTTTGTCGACGCGGGCATCGTCAACCTCCACGACGACCTGTACCGTCAGTCTTTGTCCGCGGCAAAGGTGGACGACGAGCTGTGGGGGTTCCCCCTTTACGTGGCTCCGGAGATCCTCTATTTCAACCGCGACCTCTTTGATGCGGCAGCGCTGCCCTATCCGACCGGTGCCTGGACGTGGGACGAGCTGGCTGTCGCGGCCACGACACTCACGGTGGATGAGGGCGATGAGCCGCAGTATGGTTTTGCCCCGTCGCCCAGCGGCGCGCCCGAGGCCCTGATCCTGCTGGCGCAGCAGGGTGGCTCTCCGGTGAGCGACGCGGTCGGCATCTCTGCGCCCACCTTTCAGACGCAGGCCTCCATCGAGGCACTCACGTGGTACGCGGCGCTGGCGCCGGCGATGCCGCCGCTGTGGGCCGAAGCCGATCCCTACGCCGTGGCTGCCGAGCGCGCGGCCCTGATCCGCGCCGGCCGCGTCGCGATGTGGACCGGCACGGCTTGGAACGGTGACCCGGGGGGCGACCTCAACCTCAGCGCGGTGCCGCTGCCCGCCGGTCGGCGTGCCGCCACTGCGTTCGACACGTGGGCGGCTTATATCTCGGCTTACTCCACCAACCCGGGTGCCTGCTGGCAGTGGCTGGCTTACCTCAGCGATCACCTGACCGAGGGGCCGGGGGTGCCGGCGCGCCGCTCGGTGGCGGAGGGGATGCCCATAGAATCGACGGACGTGGAACGTATCGCCAGCCTGGCCTCGATGGACTATGAGCCCGTCCATCTCGATCGCTGGCGCGACCGCTCGACGCGGAACGGGTGGGTATATCCCTGGTTTCAAGATGCCATCCGCGACGTGCTCGCGGGCGAGCGCTCCGCCTCCGAGGCGTTGGAATGGGTCCAGGGGCAAGCCGAGGAGTTTCTGGCGTGTCTCGAAGGGAGCGATGCGATACTTGACGAAGGGGAGGCCCTATCGTGCGTGCTGGAGGTCGATCCGGAGTATCCGGCTGTACCCTAGAAAGACGCTCCCGTACCTGGAAGAGGAGTTTTTGTCGATGGCAGATTGACGGACAGGCGAAAGGGTGGTATCATCGATCCAGTAACGTCGGATCGGATAGGGTAGAGAGAAGGTGCGGGACGCGACGATCACGTTGAGCGACATCCTGGCTGACCTGGGCACTGCCGACCGGGCGTTACTGGCTCAGCCCGGAAGCATTTTGTGACTTGTATTTACAGGGTCTTCTGGCAATCGCTGCTCTTCGATCAGAGAAATGAGGGTTCGGATTAAGGGTTTCTCACTTCGTGCGTCTAATCAGGGCACCATCCTGAGCGTGTTTCAGCACATTGACCGCTACCACGGCGACTCGCTGTCCTCGCTCCGGTGCTCCTCGTCCTGTGTCTGTCTTTTTCTACGGTGGCGGCTTGGACTTGGCGTTTCCCGCCGTGTTTCTTGTAACCAACCCCATCACTCATCCGTTATACTCCATGAAAGGGAGGTGGCTCGACTCGGGAGAGAATGCACGGACCGTATCCTGGCACTCGACGCAGGAGACACAGATGTGGACAAGTACCTGGTCGGCTGCGGGACGCGCCGGCACACCCTGCGCGAAGCCCATGCACTAGAGGTAGGCCTGCGCCTGGAGATTGTCTCTGACTATCAGACTCCCTCGACCTCGGTCTGCATCCAGAATAGGTCTATCGACGCAGGAGGAGGGGGTTGATCGTGCAGCGTACATCGCGAGTCGTAGAGGGTGTGGTGGGCGTGGTGGTGGCCCTGGTTCTGGTGGGGGGCGCGCTTCTGCTGTGGCAGATGCTGCGCCCGGACGAGATCCCAGGGCCAGTGAGCGGCGAGACAGAGATCCCCGGTGGCCTCACACCAGGACAGATGACGATCCCAGGGCAGTCGCTAATTGCCGGCCGGGCGTCAGAGGCCGTGGTCATCACCTTCGCTGATTACAAGGCCAATCGCCAGGCTTATGAGCCACTGATAGCTCAATTCCATGATCTACATCCCACCATCGAAGTACAATTCGTGCCGCTCGAGGACACCTCGGGAGGTGAGAGACTCAGCTTGCTCGACATCGCATCAGCAGCCGATGCAATGCTACTCCGCTCCGTACCTCAAGGCACAGATGCTACCTACTTTCTCGATCTGACCCCTCTTATCGAAGCCGATCCAACTTTTGATGGCAGCGACTTTTGGCCCGGTTCGCTCGTGGGGTGCCAGGTGGGTGAACACACGCTTGGTTTGCCGGTGGCGGTCAGCCTGAACCTGGTGTTTTTCGATGGCACCGCCTTTGACGCCGCGGGTCTGTCCCGCCCGGTCCCTGGTTGGACGTGGGACGACTTCCAGATGGCAGCGCGTGAATTGACCCGGTGGGAAGGTGACCAGGTAGCACGCTATGGTTTTATCCCCCGGGGCAGCCCAACTACGCTCTTGGGGCCACTAGTGGACGCTGCATTGACCGATGCTGGTGGCGCATGGGATTCCACTGCCCTGATCAGGGCCTTGGATTGGTATGTGGCTCTAGCAAATGAGGGATCGCTGCCTGCGGTCGGTGAAGAGGAAGAAGTGTGGGAGCAAAATCAAGATCTGATTGACAGCGGGGAAGCGGCGATGTGGGTTGATACCTTGATGAACCTTCCCTGGCGCCGTAGTTCTCTGGGCTCAGAGATCGAAGTGGCCCCCTTCCCGGTTTCAGCCAACGGGTCGTCCCCCCACACCACGCCGGTGATACCCTCTTGTGTAGCCATGAGCGCGGGCACAGACCATCCCCAAGAAGCGTGGGCATGGTTGAGCTTCCTGACAAACCATCCCCTTGGCGACGAACCCTGGTATGTGCCGGCCCGGCCTTCGATCGCCGAGACGAATGGTTACTGGGAGAGTGTGACCGAGGGAACCCAGGCTGCGCTCCGATTTGCATTGGGGCATGCCTGGTATGGTTACGCCTCTGAGACACTGCAGGTTGTAGATGAAGCACTGATCAAGACGCTCAAGGGCGAGACGGACCTGGCTACGGCGCTAGAGCTTACCGGCGAAGTAGACCTTGCCCAGCCAACGCTGCCATCCGGTAGTGCATCGATTGTAGTCGCTACTCCTCGACCAACCGCTGCACCTGAGAGCGTAGTCACTGTGGACTATTTTGTTAATACCCTCGCTCATACAGCGCCTTCAGGCGTTGAGGCATTGGCCGAGGAATTCAACCGCACGCATCCCGGCATTGAGGTCAGACCTTCGACCCGACTAGCTGGTTCTGGCGTTTTCACCCTTTTGGACCTGGCCGAACAATTCGATTGTTTCGCCTGGTCCGGAGGTGTACCACCCGCTGCGATCGAACAACTCTACAGTCTCGATCCACTTCTGGCGACGGCAGACATCTCGTTGGCAGACGATTTCACGCCAGTATTGATGGATGCGTTTCGCATCGATGACGAGTTGTATGCACTACCTATCGCCACAATGCCCACCGTCATCTATTACAACGCCGATCATCTGGCCAAGTTGGGGCTGGAGCCGCCGTCTCCAAACTGGACAGCCGATGACTTTGTCGCCCTGGCAGCAGCAGCTACATCAGGAGAAGGAAAGGACAAGGTCTATGGGTTTGTTCCGTTCCAGGGCGATGCAAATGGTTTTCTACTAGCCATGCAGGATGTACGCCTTTACGATTTGCATGCTGAACCGCCCGTAGTGCACTTTGACGATCCAGAGGTTGTGAATGCGGTGGCCTGGATGGTGAGCCTGGCCGATGCCGGGATCATGCCAGCCTATGACGATGGAGGTACTCACTCGTTGATGGGCGATCATCACCAACGGGAAAAGCTGATCGTGTCGGGCCACGCTGCACTATGGACAGACCTTGCCTTGTTACGTGGCGGTTTCACGATGAACGAGGAAGCAAGCTTTCACACAGGTGTGGCGCCGCAACCTCTCATCCCTGGTCCTTTGCTCGAACCACCAGTCACCAACAGCCTGTATATCTCTCGTCGTGCCACGGATCCGGTTGCCTGCTGGCAGTGGTTCATCTTCTTGTCCGAACACCCGGAGGTTTTTCGGGGGGTACCAGCCCGGCGCTCGATGGCAGAGTCGGAAGCCTGGGAGGCGGCTGTAGGCATCGACAAGGCGATGGCGTATCGTGCCAGCCTGTCGCGGCTGGCGCTGGATCGCTCATCTGGCGATCAATATAAATATCCATCAGGACCCATTGACAGGTGGTGGCAAGATGCCCTGGCTGCCAGTTTTCAGGGGATAGACGTAG
>JAXDDP010000130.1:0-46385 GCA_034676785.1 Anaerolineae bacterium
GATCGGCCCCTCCTTGAGCTTGAACTCCACCGATGCGCCGGCACCCGGCTTGCCGTGGTACGCCGTCAGGCTCCTGAGCACTGGCCGGCCCTCGGCCACCTGGATAGCATGCGGGCCGTCGTGGCCCACCAGGACGAAGCCTTCCTCGAAATCGACGGGGTGAAACTCGGCGAAGCTCCCGCCGATCTCCAGGCGATCCATGATCAGCATCGCGATGCAGGTCTTCAGATCGGATTCCCCGCACATCGGGAAACCGGACGCAATCAGCAGCGAGTTGCCCACAATCAGGTTCGCCGCGACTCTCTCGTGCTCTGAGCCGGGCTCGCCCTTGGCGTAGTAGGCCAGGCCGTCCAGGGCGTGAAGCTCCACGAACCGGTCCAGGGCCACCGCCATCCGTGCAGCATTGCCCAGGTCGGCGGCCGTGAGCTTTTGTGTGAGTGGGTCCGATCCTGGGTCAGGCGTATCGAACAACGCCAGGATCTCCGTCTCTTTGGCCGAGATCTCCTCCGGCGTCACCCGACGCGCCAGCCGCACCAGATCATCGAGCTCGGTCTGTACGACGTGCAACCCGAAAACGGCCGTGAGCGCCGTCTGGTCGGTATGCATGTCGAGCATCGCCTCAATAGGATGGCCAAAGTGCCCGATGCGCGCGCCCTTCAGGTCGTGCAACACCCTCGCGATCCGGCACCATCGCCCGACCTCGGCTTCCGCCCGCCCGTCACCTTGCAGCGTGCCAATGATCATCGGCGGCACCGGCTTGCCCATCCGGACAGAAACGCCCGCGAACTCCGGCAGTGAGCAGATATTATCGTTCTCGAGCTGCATACGAATCGTGGCGTGGCCGTAGTCCAGACGCGAGAGTGGCTGTAGTGCCACCAGCACCACCGGCACATCCAGCTCGCGAATGAGGATCCCGAACGTCGCCGATGTCGCATACGTGAGCATGTCGACGAAGACCAGGTCGAGGTGTGCGCCCTTCAAACGCGGCAGCAGCGCATAGGCGGCAGTCGCGTTGTCGACCATGCCGAAGTTGGTCGTTTCCACGTTCCAGGCCTGGACCTTCTGCTCGAACGTATCGAGATATCCGAGCAGGGTCTGCAGAAGCCCGGGGAACTGTGACCAATAGATGTCGAGGCCCACGCCAAGAACGCCGACGTGGGCCGTCAGTGGCTTGCGCCGTTGGAACGCTGGATGCACCGGCATACCGTCACCTCGTGACATCGTATACCTATCGAAACACGAAGATATTCGCCGAGAAGGAGCCCGGATCGAAGGCTGCACCGCCGTAGCTGCCCACGTGCTCGATCAGCTCGAATCCCTGTGCGTGATGCAGCCGGATGATCTCGTCCGACGACAGTGGATAGAGGGGCACGGCGTCCTCGAACACAACCCGGCCGTCCACTTCAAGCCGGGTGGCGAAGGTGACCTGGGCCGGAGAGATGCTGTGGTAGGTGCGGTAGAACGTCACCCCACCCTTCCCCTCGATCACCGGGAAGGTCACGCTCTCCTGTGTGACCACGTAGTCCCAGTTCATCACCTGGAGGATCCAGGATGCGCCGGGCCTGCGTACGCCGTTGACGGCCTCGACGAAGCGGGCAAACTCACCCTGCGTCAGGTGTGCCGCCGTGTTGCCGATGCATATCACCGTGTCAAAGCCCATCTCCAGGCTGCCAATATCGCGCATGTCCAGCACACGGAAATCGGCGTCGGGATAATGAGCTTGCGCATACGCAATCATCGCGGGGTCGAGATCCACGGCCAGCACGTCATAGCCATCGGCCGCGAGGGCGCCGGCGTAGTGCCCCGTCCCGCATCCGACATCCAGCACGCGCGCGCCGGGCACGGGCAGATAGCGGCGCAGAAAAGCATCGATCGACGCCGAGAACGGGAAGATGGATTCATACGAATCTGCGAACTGTGTGTAAAATGACATGGGCGAGACTGTAGCCCAGAACCGCACGGACGCAACCATAGGAGGGAGCGTCCTGCGCGTATCCCTGAGGAGGAAACATGATCCAGAAGAGCACGGCAGAGGGCTACCGGAAGTTGCTCCCAGGCATTCGGATGCAGCCCCTGGTTCACGGCGAGAAGACACTGCTGGTGCGGTTCGAGCTCGCGCGTGGCAGCGCGATTCCCATGCACGCCCATCCCCACGAGCAGACAGGGCACCTCGTCAGCGGCCACGTCATCTTCGTGACCCAGGGCGGCGCCGAGGTCGACGTGACCCCGGGCGACGCTTGGTGCTTCCCGGGCAACGAGCGTCACGGTGTGCGCGTGCTGGAAGACTCCGTCATCGTGGAGGTCTTCTCCCCCGTGCGGGAGGAGTATCTGCCGCGATAGTGACGCGCGCCTGCAACTGTCTGCGCACCTTGTTTGCCTCTCAGTTTCACTGTAGACTGTGCGCAGAGGGGCGCCTTCCACGTCCCTGTCTCAGACCAAGTTCAAGGAGCCAAACATGAACGCATGGCAGTCAAAGATGGCCGGCATCGTGGATGCGCACGTCCATATGGGTCCCAGCGCCGAGGAAGCCGTTGTCCTGGACATCCAGAAGGCCATTGGTGTCGACAAGACCGTGTTGGTGTCGATTCAGAATCCCGCGAACGGATCGGGCCTGCCACAGTCGCTCTATATGAAAGCCAGGCACCCCGACCGGTTCTACGTCTTCGCCGGCCTCAACCATGGCGAGAAGCTCTCGGAAGGACGTGTGAGAACCCCCAGCCTTGTACAACAGCTCGAGGGCTTCGTCGCGATGGGCTGCGACGGCATCAAGATGATTGAAGGCAAGCCGACATCGCGCCAGATGATGGACATCCCCGTGACAGACCCCTACTTCGCCGACTACTGGGCGCACGTCGAGGAGCTCGGCATGCCGATCGTCTGGCACGTCAACGACCCCGAGGAGTTCTGGAATCCGGAGCTCCTCCCGGCGTGGGCACGCAAGCAGGGCTGGGGCTATGGCCCGAACGACGTCAAGAAGGAACATCTCTACGCCGAAGTGGACGAGGTGCTCGCCCGCCACCCGAAGCTGCGCATCGTGTTCGCGCATTTCTACTTCCTCTCCGCTGATCTGCCGCGCGCAGCGCGATTCTTCGACGCCCACCCCACCGTGCATTTCGACCTGACGCCGGGCGTCGAGATGCTCTACAACATGTCGCGCATCCCGGACGCCACGCGCGCCTTCTTCCTCAAGTATGCCGACCGGATCGTGTTCGGCACCGACATCATGAGCAGGAACACCATCGAGGAAGCTGTTTTCCGTGCCGGGATTGTCTTCCGCTGGCTCGAGTCGGAGGACACCTTCCGCGTCCCTAAGGGCGCCGACTTCCTTCTGGGGCAGCCCGAGGATGGTATCGTCCACGGCCTTGCCCTGCCCGATGAGGTGCTCACGAAGATCTACCGCGGGAACATCACCCGCCTCGCGGGTGCCGCGCCCCGCCCCCTCGATGTGGGTCGCGCCATCGCCGAGTGCACGCGCATCGGAGCCATCGCGCAGGGCATGTCGAACACGCCTGCAGAGGATACCGAAGCGGTGCTCGTCGCGCGCAAGCTGGAGGCGTTGGCCTAGGACGGCGGCACGATCCGAGCAGTCTCAGGATTGGGGCCAGCCGAATTCGGGGATCAGGCTCTGCGGATTCAGGCTCGTGGCCGACGTAGCCACGAGCCCGAACCCGCGATGACCAACTCAAAGTGTCTCGCCCCTCGTACCACCAAAGGAGACAAGTGCATGCAATTCCCACCTGAAGTGCGCCCCGTCATCGACGAGCTTCTGCCACTCTGTCGCGCCCTCGGCGAGGGCGCCTGCGCAGTGTCCATCGGTGGGTCCTACGGCAAGGGGACCTTCGACAGGACCTCGGACCTCGATTTCCGCCTCTTCTGCGAGCGCCGGCTGGCGCCCAGGGAGGCCTATCAAGAGGCGCATGCGCGCCTGCAGGCGGCCATCGACCGCTGGGCTGCGCAAGGCATCACCATCGATGGCTGCTGGGTTCGTACCGTCGAGGAGATCGACGCCCAGGTCGATGCCTGGCTGAGCGGCAGCCTCCCGCGCGTTGACCTCGTCTGGACGATATGGGGCTATCACGTCCTGACCGATGTCTACAACCAGATGGTCATCGATGACCCCAACGGCATCATCGCCAGGTGGCACTCACGGCTGTCGCCCTACCCGCCCCGGCTCAAGCAGGCGATCCTGGAACAGCACCTCAAGTCCGTTCGCTATTGGCGCAACGATTACCACTACCAGCACAAGGTAGAGCGCGGCGACGTGGTCTTTTTGGCGTCGTTGACGGCCCGTCTCGTTCACGACCTGATCCAGATCCTCTTTGCCCTCAACGAGACCTACTATGCCGGAGATGGAAACAACCTGGTGTTCGTCGAGCACTTCGAGCACGTTCCCGCCGGCTTCATCGAGCGCGTCCACACCGTGCTCTATCCGGGCACCGGCGACGGTGCTCTTGTGGAGCAGTACCGCCAGGTGTGTAGCCTGATCGACGAGACGGTGGCGCTGGTTCAGGATCTTGGGCAGATATGATCTAGCTTCGCGGTAAGAACGTTGTCCCCCGCACCGTGGAGCGTGCGTGCCCTATTCTAGCGTGCAGCCGCATGGGTCCGCGGGCGCCGCACGCAATAGGTCCCTTCGCAAGGTTTCCGTACCTTGCGAAGGGTTCCAGGCTAACGGAGCTTGGCGTTCGGAACCTTTGCGAGGGTCAGGCACCGGGACTATACACTGCACAGCGCAGCGCAGTCTACCCGATCACCTGAAGCAGACCCCGCAAGTAGCCGACGCCGAAGGCATAGCCCTTGTGCCGCCATGCCGAGTCATCGGTCATGCCCGGCGCCGCGACCGGGCACAGCGCCCCTTCGAAACCCACCTCACGGCACGCCCTCAGCGCCTTCACCACCGCCTTGCTGTCTTCGTCCACAAAGAACTCCTGTGCGCAGCCATCCGCAGCGCGCAGATGACTGACCCTGACAGCAGCGAGGGCCCCCCGGGAGCCGAAGTGACGGATCGCCGCTTCGACTGGCATGCCAAGCACAGCCGTGACGAACCCGAGATCCAGGTCCAGGCCCACGGCAGGGCCCGCCGCGATTTCCAGTAGGCGATCGAGATCGTCCACAGTATCGAGTATACGCTGGTCTCCAGGGAGGGCTCCCACGGCGACATCTGTCCGGTAGATCAGGCTCACGCCGGCAGACTGGGCAGCCGGTACGACATAGTGCAGAAAGCGTGACAGCGACTGCCACAGCGCCTCACGGCCCGTTCCCGCGGCGTCGTGCCTGAGTTCCTCTACCCGATGGATAGTGCTGATGGCTCCGCCGCGCCCTTGCGTCGTGCTCGAACGATTATCCGGTTCCAGCGAAGGCCAAAGGTACCCAACAGAGGAGATAGCCGCTCTGCCCATATCAGCAAGAATCCGGCAGACCTGCTCAACCGCCTCGTCAGCCTGCGGCTGCCCGCCGATCGCCGTAGCCACGAGCGACGCCGGCAAACTACCGAGGCCGCACAGGGTCAGGCCAGCCTGTTCCACCCGATTCCGGGCAGCACCCAACGTCTCCAGGTCCCAACGGGATAGGTCACCAATGATCCAGTCCACGCCCAACTGCTGCGCATAGAGAAGATCCGAATCCACGAACGGGTCAAGCGTCAGTGTGAGATGCATGTCAGTTGGCTCCTTCGGCGTCCAGTGCCTCGACGGCATCGACCAGACCTTTGAAATACCCCACCTGGTAGGCGAATGTGCGCTCGCTGTGTGAGTCGCCTTCCACAGCCGGCGCATGATCGACCCTGATCACGCCATCGAAGCCTACATCGCGATAGGCCCGAACCGCCGCCACCATATCCGAATCCCCCTCATCCGGGAACACCTCCTCGAATACAGGCACCTGGCCACGCGGATTGCGGAAGTGGGCAAAGAAGATCTTCCCTTGGCGACCAAAGCTGTGGATAGCCTGGATCATGTCGACGCCGGCCATACTGGCGACTGTGCCCTGGCAGAATCCCAGGCCGTTACACGGGCTCGGCACCGTGTCGATAAGGCGCTGCAACCCTTCGAGGCTGGTCAGGATCCGTGCCACGCCCATGAACGAAGGGATGGGCGCGTCATCGGGATGGGCGGCCACCTTGACGCCGGCCTCCTCCGCGGCAGGAATGATCCCCCTTAGGAAGTACGTCAGATTGTCCCAGACCTGCTCCGCGCTCAACGCACGATCAGGCGTATGAATCAGGCCGTTAGGTCCGGGACGCCAGTCCAGCGCCGCGATCGGCGAACGCAGAGCCACACTCCAGTCGAACCTCGAGACGCGTGCACCGCCGCGTCCCACGGGACAGTACTCGGTGCGCAGCCCCCCGAGGAGCATCCACTGGTACTGCAGGACCGAGATTCCGGCTTTCCCCATGTTCCGAATCGTCGTCCGCACATTGGCAATCTGCTCATCCCGGCCCGGAAGCCCGAACATGGCCTTATCATAGTGTGGCGTTGGAAGATTCTCGATCACATCAAAGGACAGATCGTGGCTGGCGAACTCATCGCGCGCCCGTTGCAGATCGTCCAGTTCGAGATAGCCCTTGGGATTGGCCGGCAGTGCGCTCACCACATCCCTCAGACCCAGTTGCCGGGCGAACTGCATCTCGCGTGCAGATCTGCCCAAGCTCAGAGCGATCCTCATATCTTGCCTCCATCGTCTGCGGATCCTGCCAGCTTACACGACGTCCGCGCCGCCGCAACTGGCAGTTCACACGGCCAAAGTCCGTATCTGGCCGTTCCAGGTGATGACAAACGCGCCATTGGTGCTATAGTTGGATTGTCACTGAGTTGCACCGGCGGATCCGGAGGTGACAGGGGCGGAGCCGACCTGGGCATCAATTCCGACGTACAGCGCGTCGGCCCCGGCCACACTCATACTACGGAGGTGTAAGCATGGAGTTCGAAGGTTATTGCGTGAAGTGTCGCGAGAAGAAGCATGTCGCTAATGGCGAGGTCAAGGAGACCGAGAACGGCCGCAAGATGGCACAGGGCACCTGCCCGACCTGCGGCACGAAGGTCACCCGGTTCCTGCCAAAAGAGACCAAGTAGTAGGGGTTATTACCACCGCCGCCCTCAGGTAACGCCGCAGAATCGGCGGCTACCTGAGGGCGGTTGGCATTCTGGGATCAGCCGTGCCGCAGGCGCATCCCATTGAGGATCACCGCAACTGAGGCTCCCACATCGGCCACGATGGCCATCCACAGAGTGGCTACGCCGGTGGCCGCCAGCGCAAAGACCGCGGCCTTGATTCCCAATGCCGCAACGATGTTCATCGTGATAGTACGCTGCGTCTTCCTGCCAAGTGAGAACAGATAGGGGATCTGGCGCAGATCGTCTCCCATCAGCACAACGTCTGCCGTCTCCATTGCCTGTTCGGAACCTGCCGCCCCCATCGCGATCCCCACCGAAGCCTGGGCAAGCGCCGGTGCGTCATTGACCCCATCGCCCACCATGGCCACGACGCGCCCTGCATCCGCGACCTGGCGCACAAGCGTCACTTTGTCTTCAGGCAGTAGCTCAGCGCGTACCTCGTCAACCCCAATCTGGCGAGCGATCGACCAAGCAACAGCTTCACCATCTCCCGTCAGCATCATCGTGTGAACACCCGTCCCGCGTAACTCGGCAAGGACGTCGGCACTCTCGGTCCTGGGAGTGTCCGCCACACCAAAGATCGAGCAGACGTTACTATCGTGGCAGACAATCATCACGGTCTTACCCTCTGCGGCAAGACGATCGGCATCGAGGCATACCGCCTCCGGGTGCGGCACGCTCTCATCGAAGTAACCGTGGCTTGCCACGGTGACGCGACGTCCATTTACCTGTCCTGTGATTCCGCGTCCGCTCAGGATTGTGACGTCGGTAGAGAGGTCGGTGACCAAATCCTGAGAGGCCGCCGCGGCGACGAGCGCCCGTGCCAATGGATGCGACGAGTGCTTCTCCACTGAGGCGGCATAGCCCAGTCCGTTGTGCTCGTGTGAGTCGTCTTCACACACCCTGAGTTCGTCCGTGATCGTGGGTTGACCAACGGTAAGCGTACCCGTCTTGTCGAACGCCACGACCTCCACACGTCCGAGGGTCTCGAGGGTGCGCCCCCCTTTGACCAGGACACCGCGCCCCGCTGCGTGCGTCAGGGCACTCACGACAGTAACCGGAGTGCTGATCACCAGTGCACACGGGCACGCGATGACAAGCATCTGCAGCGCCCGCATGAGCCACCCCCGATCCCCCCAGAACGGCTGGGCAAACAATAGAGGCGGAAGGACGGCTAGAAGGACAGCTACAAGGGCGACTGAGGGTGTATAGACTCGTGCGAAGCGATCGATAAAGCGCTGTACAGGTGCTTGATGCGACTGTGCTTCGCGCACAAGCGCAACCATCTGGCTCAATGTGTTGTCAGCGGCTCGTCGCGTTACCTCGATCTCGAGGGCGCCGAACGTGTTGATGGTGCCCGCATACACGAGATCGCCTGGAGCCTTGTCAGCCGGAATGCTTTCACCCGTGATAGCGGCCTGGTCCACCGCCGAGTGACCAGACACCACGGCCCCATCCGCACTAACGCGATCACCGGGACGCACCAGAATCCGGTCACCCGGCGTAAGGAGCCCAGCCGACACCTCCACCCACTGGCCCGCGCCATCGAGCTTGAGGGCCACAGGTGGCGCAAGATCCAGCAGGGCTTCTAGTGCGCCTCGGGCGCGTTCGGCTGCAAACCCCTCCAGCGCCTCTCCGAGCGAGAACAGCACGACGACAACGGCTGCTTCCGCCCACTCACCGATAGCCATCGCGCCAAGCACCGCAACAACCATCAGCGAGTTGATACCCAAGCTGCGTACGCTCACCACCTCCTGGTAGGCGTGGCGTATCACGGGCACGCCCCCCACAACAATAGCGAGCAGAAAGGCCCCTACCCTGGCGACTGACACCACGTCTGCTAGGTGAAACCCAATCCCCAGGAGCGTCAGCGAAGCGGCAATAACCGTGAGCCTCGTGTCGCGCGCGCCAAACAGGAACCCGACGAAACCGGCAAGGCCACCGCGTCGTCGCTGCCGGTCGCCATCGATTGCGAGCTTGTGCCCCGTCTCCTCAACGGCCTCCGCAACCGCGACGATATCGAAGTTGGGAACCGTCACCTCGAAGGAGAGAGTCCCAGAGGCGACGTCGACCTCGACCCGGTCCACGCCGTCTAGCGATGCGACGTTGGCCTGAATTCGGCGCGCGCAATCGTAACAGGTCAGTCCTTCAACTCTCAGAGACTTTGTCATAGCAGCGGCCCGACTCTCGCCGCCGCCTTCCCTCGTGGTCCCGTCCGTCATTGTGATCACGTTGTTCAACCTCACACCCGATGTCGAATGTGCGCAAGGCCCTGCGCATAGAGATCGTAGATATGTTCATCGTCGAGGGCGTATGTGACGTGACGACCTTCCTTCGTGCCAATGACCAGATTCATCTCTCTGAGAAGCGCCAGCTGATGTGACACTGCCGAATGCGTCATCCCGAGCGCTTGCGCGATCTCGTGAACGCACAGCTCGCGTTCTGAGAGTGCAGAGATGATCCTGATCCGCGTCGGGTCGCTCAACACCGAGAAGATCCCGGCAAGTCTGGCTGCCGTAGCCTCATCGAGTACTATGGGCCGCGGTCCCGCGCCTTGTCGGGCAGCCAGACCTTCAGCCTGACTCGTTGCCCTGTACGCTATCCCCATGGGCCGTCCCTTTCCAATATATGAGCATCCGCTCATATATTACCACTATGACGACAGGCGTCAAGCAGAAGCGGAAAGACTGGCGGCACCGGTAGTCGCGCCTATACTGAACCCATAGACAACAAGCCAGAAGCATGGCGCTGGGAGGCCCGGAGTGTCGACACGCTTGTCACCATCCGTTATCGCAGTGATCCTGACAGCCCTCGTTGCGAATGGACTCTCGAGTGCGTGCACTCGACCATCCACGGAGGCGCCCCCCACAGCCATACCAGGCGTCCCAATCGAGGTCACAGCGCCCTCTACGCAGGAGCCCGGCCCACGACCGACGAGCGATCAGGCGGTGCCAACCGAGGTGCCTGCAGCCAATGTCATCAAGGATGTTCCCTATCTCGCCCCGTTGCAGGACTCTGCGAAGGAGCGCGCGCTGGACATCTATGCGCCTGCATTGCAGGTTGGCGAACTACCCGGGCTGCGCCCGGTGATCGTCTTCGCGCACGGCTATAATCAGGGCAAGGCTGCCCTGGCAACGGTAAGCAGAGCACTGGCTGAGCGGGGAGCTGTAGTGTTTGCGCCCAGCTGGCGAACGGATCCGAGTACTGCGGCGTCGTGGCGCGAGATGACCGAATCGCTGGCCTGCGCGGTGCGCACGGCTCGCACGATGGCGCCGGATTACCAAGGTGACCCCGACAATGTGACACTCGTTGGGTTCTCCATGGGTGGGAGTGTTGGCGCAATCGTAGCGTTGAACGGCGAGGACGTCGACGGACTCTGGTCTGCTTATGCCGATGACCACGGCGGTCCGCCTGCCCAGGTACGCTGTCTCAACGCGGACGTTCCAGCCGAAATCCAAGCCTTTGTGGGAATCGGTGGGGCGTACACACTGCCGGATCGGTTCAAGGCAGAGGACGCAGACCTGTATTCCTTGCTCACGTCACATAGCACCAGCACAGACCTTAGGATCGCGTTGCTCCACGGTGAGTTTGACTCAACGGTTCCGCCGATCGTCTCGGAGGATTTCCGACTGCAACTCATCGCTGAGGGCTATAACCCGACCTTGGCCTCATACGACAGCGGGCACACCATTCCGCGGGACGCCACGGTGGACACAGTGTTCAGTCGCGAGCAGTAGCGTGTAGCCCCGGCGGCTCCCCGAATGACCGCAAGGCCAATCCGCATTTCGGCCCCAGGGTCGATGACAGGACCGCCACGACCCGCTACACTGGAAAGAAGCATGGTGAGAGGAGGCGATGATGGAGTCCCTGGTCAAACACCTGACGGAAGAGCTCTACTGGGTGCAGCCCAGAGCGATGCAGCGATCCTATGAGCTGCAGGCAAACGATCTCGTGGTGGCTACCCTGGTGTTCGAGACTGCGTTCGGCTCGCTCGCAACAGCCCGTGCCGACGGCGATGCCTGGTCGCTTAAGCGTATGGGCTTCTTCAGACCGCACGTGACGGTACGCGTTGCCGGGGCCGAAGATGACCTGGCTATCTACCGGCCCAGGTGGACCGGCACCGAAGGTGAGCTTAGTTTCAGCGGCGGGCCCACCTTCACGTGGACGATCGCCAACTTCTGGGCAACACGCTATGAGGTGAAAGATTCCGTTGGTCAGACGCTGCTCGAGTACAAGTCGGGGGGCCGCGACGGTGGGCTGAAGGACTTCTTCAAGTCACAAGCCAACGTCACCGTCACCGACTCCGGGCGCAGATACTCGCAGTTGGGGCTGCTCTTGATGGTGGGCTGGTATCTCATCCTGTTACAGCAAAGCGATGCAGCCGCAACGGCCGTCGCGGCGTCCAGCGCGGACTGAGATCAGGCTGGGCAACTGGCAAAGTGAGCGCGCAGTGCGGTGCCCCGCACTACGCGTTCGAACCATCAAGACACGTCCCCTGATGTAGATCGACAACCGCCAGGGCGAGGAGCCGCACCGCGAGCGCCAGTGCGGCCTCATCAAAGTCGAACTCGGCTGTATGGTGTCCATAGCCACCCTGGTCCGCTCCGAAACCTATGCTAGTGGCGAGTCCGCCCTGCTGCTGGACACGGTGCATCATGAAGGTGAAGTCCTCGCTCCCACTTCCCGAGCTCGCCGTGTGCAGATCATACCCCAGGCATCCTGTTGCAAGCCTCCCAATGCGTTCGGCCAGATCCACGTCGCTAACCGCGCTTCGGGCCTCCCCCATCGGTCGAACGTCCAGCTCGCAACCGTACATCGCAGCAGAGGCAAGCAGCACGCGACGCGCTGCGTCCACCATGTAGTCATTGAGCTCCGATGTCGCACCCCGCGTCTCAATTGCCAGGTAAGCAGTCGGGGCGATGACATTCCGCCCCTGCCCGGCGACCAGACGCCCCACGTTGATGCGCGTGGTCCCGTCGCCGTGACGCGGGATGGCATGGAGGTTCAGCACAGCCGTTGCGGCAGCCAGCATCGCATTCCTGCCCAGGTGTGGCGCGCCCCCGGCGTGGGCCGGGGCGCCGCTGAAGTGGGCGTCGAATTTGCTGGTCGCCAGAAAGCCACCCTTGCCCGGTGCAACCCGGCCTGTGGGCCACCCACTGTACAGATGGAGTCCGAGCAGAGCGTCCACGCCCTCGACTACCCCGGCGGCAACCATAGCCTTGGCCCCTCTGACGCCTTCCTCCGCAGGCTGGAAGATCAACTTCACAGTGCCACTAAGGGAATCGCGGAGGCCAACGAGGACCTCCGCCAGGCCAAGGCCTATCGCGGCGTGACCATCGTGCCCGCACGCGTGCGACGCTCCGGGGTTCACCGAGCGGAATCCCTCGCGCATCGGACGATGGGCAGGCACGTTGCTCTCCTCGAGATCCAGCGCATCGATATCATGGCGGACTGCCACGGTAGGCCCGCGACCACAAACCAGCGTGCCCACGACGCCTGTAAAACCACCCTGCACGGCTCTGAGGTACTCAGGATCTCCACCTTGCTCAGAGGCCCGCATCCACGCAGCATCCAGAGTCTCATGTTCGGGAAGGCCCATCCGCGCACCTGCGTCGACCACGTCCTCTCCAATGGCCACGTCTAGGCCAAGGTCAGCCAATCGCCGCCCAATGCGTGAAGCCGTCCGGAATTCCTGCCAGCCCGTCTCAGCGTAGCGATGGAAGTCCCGACGATCCGCGACGAGACGCTCCCGGATCTGATCAACAAGTGCATCAACCCGCGGCAGCGCAGCCGCGGACGCGTCGTTTCTGGAGGGCTCAGCTCCCAAACCAGGTTCTACCTCGGAATCCCCGGCGCCCAACCTATCATCTCTATCATTGCCCATGCCACCCCTCCCACGCGCCTGTCGGCGCTCGGAACGAAGGACTATGCCGGCTTCTCAGCGAGCTTCGAGGACTGGCCCACCTCACGGAAGGCTGCATCCTGAGGCAAGCGAACAGCCATCGCATCCGGTACAGGCATCTGGAGCGCTGCTGGTGCTGTGCTCATGGGCAACCGGCGGTGGCTCGAAGAGGATCACCTGCTGCAGCACCTGCTGCATCTCTCGTGCATCTTCGCAGTAGTACAACCCTCCCCAGTAGGGGCGCCCACCATCCAACACTGCCACGCGCTGGGCGAACTCAGCGTCCACCCCAGGTCCGCCGACCAGGATAGGCACGCGCGCAGCTCGACGCGCCAGGTGGGCAACAACCGCCTGGACCGACGCGCGACTGCGCATGATGCCGATGTGAAGGAGCAGTGCATCAGCCGCCGACTGTGCGGCGTGTGCCGCGACCACAGGCGCGGCCCGAACGCCAAGCGGGTGCACAACATACCCGTGACAGGCTAGCACAGTGGCCCAGAGAAGCGCACCGATCTCGCTATCACCGGGGAAGGTCGCGATCTCAACGACGCGGGCCGCATCCCCGGCAGAGGCTGGGGCCACAGGGGGAGCCTCGTTGAGCACCGCTAGGACTCCCTGGAGGCGATGGTCGAAGCCGTGCCGATCGCCGATCCGGAGCGCTGGATTGGGGTGTGGATGATCCATCGCATGCGACAGATCGAGCAGGGCCTCTTCCAGTGCATCCGCGCGCAAGCCGGCAGAAAGACAGCGACGGGCTCGGGCGAGGTCAAAGTTATCACCAGACAGAACGCCGGCGACGAGCTCCGTCAAGCAAGGATAGCAGTACTCACGCATGCACAGATCCCTTCCACATTGGGCTTTGCCAAATGATAGCATTGAAGCCCCTCGCGTCCACAGCCGATTGGCATAGCCATGCCTTGTGGTATGATCGTCGTGCGTTCATGCGGCAGCCCTATGTGCGTGCCCAAGCCAATTGCTCCCCTGGAGTCGGCCACGCGCACGCTTGGAGACCCGGTTGGAGGTACACATCCGATGAAGAATATCGCCCTGATCGGCGTTGGCTATGTAGGATTGGTCAGTGGAGCGTGCTTTGCTGACCTTGGAAACAAGGTGACGTGCGTTGACATCAACGAGCAGCGCATCGCGAACCTCAAGCAAGGCATCATGCCCATCTTTGAACCGGGACTTGAGGAACTGACACGACGCAACGTCAAGGCTGGGCGTCTTGCATTCACCACATCCTACGCCGAAGCTCTGCAGGATGCGGATTTCGCCTTCATCGCCGTCGGCACGCCTTCCGATGTCGACGGTCAGGCCGATCTGCGGTATGTGCGTATGGCGGCCGAGTCCATAGCCGATGTGATGGACCACTACCTGATCGTCGTCAACAAGTCGACAGTCCCCGTAGGGACCGGTGATTGGGTGGCCGACATCATCCGCACCCGCAGGCCGGACGTCCCGGCGTTTGACGTTGTCTCGTGCCCTGAGTTCCTCCGCGAGGGATCGGCGATCAGCGACTTCACCAGCCCCGACCGCGTCATCCTGGGATCGACGAACCGCGATGCGGCGGAGAAGGTAGCCCAGATCCACCTGCCCCTGCGCACCACCATCATGATCACCGATCTGCGGACTGCCGAGATGGTCAAGTACGCGTCAAACGCCTTCCTTGCTGCCAAGATCTCGTTCATTAACGAAATCGCGAACATCTGCGAAGCGTTGGGTGCTGATGTCAAAGAGGTCGCTTATGGCATGGGCCTCGACAAGCGCATCGGCCCGGCCTTCCTCGATGCAGGCCTTGGTTGGGGCGGTTCCTGTTTCCCCAAGGACGTGAAGGCGCTAGCCTCGATGGCAGAGGTCGAAGGGCGACACCCGCACCTGCTTCACGCCGTGATGGACATCAACCGGGATCAGCGACACTCGCCAGTGCGCAAGCTGGAGGCATTCCTGGGACGAGACCTCAGAGGTAAGATTATCGGCGTCCTTGGCCTGGCCTTCAAGCCCAATACCGACGACATGCGCGATGCTCCATCGATTGACATCATCCGGAACCTGCAGCGCAAGGGTGCTACCGTTCGCGCATACGACCCTGTCGCCATGCCGCGAGCTGCCGAGATCCTCGCGGACGTGGAGATGATGAACAGCGCCTACAGCACCGCCGAGGGTGCCGATGCTCTTATCCTTGTAACCGAATGGAACGAGTTCAAGAACCTTGACCTGGAGCGCGTGCGTGCGTCGATGGCGCAGGCGATCCTCATCGATGGCCGCAACATCTACGATCCGAGCCGCGTGCGTCAGCTTGGCTATGCGTACGCCGGCATCGGCCGTGGCCACGAGGGTCGTGGCATCGGCCACCCAATGGACGATGACCTTGCCTGACGTACCAATCCGCGACACTGCCGCGCAGGCGGAGCCGACCAGGACCACGCTCGACAATGGCTTGCTTGTTCTGGTAAGAGAGGCCCACACCGCACCGGTGGCCAGCCTATGGCTCTGGTGCCGCGTCGGTACACGGCACGAACACGCGGGCATCACAGGTATATCGCATTGGCTGGAGCACATGCTGTTCAAGGGAACGGAGCGGTGGCCTGCGGGCCTTGCGGACCGGCGGATCTCTCGTGAGGGTGGCGTCTACAATGGCCTGACCTGGAGCGACTTCACGACCTTCTTTGAGACGCTTCCAGTCGAACGGCTCCAACTCGCACTTGACATCGAGTCCGACCGTCTTGGCCATGCCCAGTTCTCGGAAGCCGATGTAGACTCAGAGCGAACGGTGATTCTGAGTGAACGCCAGGGCCAGGAGAACTCGCCACTGTTTCTGTTGGGCGAGGAGGTTATTGCAGCGGCCTATCGGGTTCATCCATACGGGCACGAGACAATTGGCCACCGATGCGACATCGAGGCCATCACATACGACGACCTTCGGTACCACTACGCGACCTACTACAGACCATGCAACGCCATTGTCGCCGTGGCTGGTGACTTCCGTGCCGAGGAGATTGTCGAGGCGATGACGCACAGCTTCGGACCGTTGGACGGAGGCACGCCTCCACCACCGGTGCGCGCGGTGGAACCCGACCAGCGGGGAGAACGCCGCGTTACGGTGCAGGGAGCAGGCCGGACGTGCTACTGCGACATTGCCTACCACGTGCCTGCCGCAGCACACCCGGATTTCCATCCGCTCACCGTACTGAATGCCATCCTGTGCGGTGGCTCGGGATTCCTCGTTGGGCGCGGCCATCTGACCAACCACACCAGCCGCCTCTATCGCGCCCTCGTCGAAGGCGAGAAAGCCGTTGACGCCGATGGAGGCTTGACCCCGACGCTTGATCCAGGTCTCTACAGATTGTCGGCTACCTTGTGGCCCGGTGCGCAGCCTGGCGCCCTCGAAAAGCAGATCGATGAGGAGATCGAGCGACTGCAACAGGACCTGGTGTCGGACAACGAGCTACTACGTGCGAGGCAGCAGGCACGCACGCTCTTTGCTTACTCCAGTGAGAGCATCACCAATCAGGCCTTCTGGCTCGGTTTCGCGGAGATCTTTGCCGACTATCGGTGGTTCGCGACCTATCTCGGTAGCCTGGATGCTGTCACAGCGGACGATATCCAGCGCGTCGCCCAGACCTATCTCGTCCCAAAGAACAGAACCGTCGGCTGGTATATCGGTGAAGAGACCATCTGATATGCCTCGATCTCTCACCCTCCCAGGGCCCAACAACACATTCCGCAAGACACTGACCAACGGTATCACCGTACTCGTGCGCGAGAACCTCGCTAGTCCCGCCGTGGTCGTGAACGGCTACGTCCTCGCTGGAAGCGAGGATGAACCTTCAGGCAAGCAGGGCCTGGCTGGCTTCACCACCGATGTGATGCAGCGCGGCACGCGCCAGCGGCCATTCACCGATCTCTACGAGCAAGTCGAGTCGATAGGTGCTGCTTTTGGCGTCGGCTCGGGCAGCCACATTGTCTCGTTCGGCGCCAAGGGCCTGGTGGAACACTTTGCACCACTGCTGGACATCGTTGCCGACGTGTTGATGGCTCCAGCCTTTGATGCACGCCAAGTTGAGCGGGCCCGCACCGAAATCCTCACCGACCTCAGTGAACGGACGCACGACACCCGGCGCCTCGCGCGATTGGCTTTTCACGAGCTGGCCTATCCCGTCGATCATCCCTACCACTGGAGCCAGATGGGGTATCCTGATACCATCGCGAGCATCTCCCGGGACGATCTCGTGGAATTCCACGAGACGTACATATCTCCTCAGAACATGGTGATCGCCGTCGTGGGCGGGATACGGACCGATGTAGCAGTATCCTGTGTAACAGAGGCACTTGGCGACTGGAACAACAGGCGTCCGCCGCGGGCTCCCCTTGCGGCCGTGCCTGAGATGGATGGCGCAAGACGCCGAAGCATCACTGTAGACGACAAGTCGCAGACAAGCCTCGTCCTCGGCTGGCCCGGCCCTGCTCGCGCCGACGATGACTTCCTGGCATGCTACGTCGCCAACACGATCCTCGGTGTCTTCGGGATGTACGGGCGTCTGGGGACCAAGCTGCGCGAAGAACATGGTCTAGCTTACTATATCTACAGTGACCTCGACGGCGGCAGTGGCCCCGGCCCGTGGAGCGTTCAGGCGGGTCTGGATCCGGGGACGGTCGAACAGGCCATTGCCCTGATTCTTGATGAAGTGCGCCGCATCCAGGACGAGCCCGTCGGAGACGAAGAGCTGATCGACACAATCGCCAACCTTACGGGGAGTCTGCCGCTAGCACTCGAGACCAATGAGGGAGTCTCCCGTTCTCTTGTCAATATCGAGCGGTATGACCTGGGTCTTGGTTATCTGCAGACATACGCATCACTGATCGAGAGCATTACCTCTGACCAAGTACAAGTGGTTGCCCAACGCTGGCTCGACCCCGATCGGTACGCACTGGCGTTGGCAGGACCTGGAAAGGTGACCGGCTAGATGGTCGCACTCACAACCGGCGTTGACCTGGTCGTTATCCCACGGGTGGACCGGATCCTGTCCAAGTATGGAACGAGGTTCCTGGATCGCGTCTTCGCACCGGCAGAGATTCTGTTCAGTCGCAGCCGCCCCGCCGAACTCGCGGCACGCTTCGCAGCTAAGGAAGCAGTGTCGAAGGCCCTTGGCGTTGGCATGCGCATACTGTCGCCTGCGGGCATCGAGTGGCTCGATGTCGAGACCCTGAACCACCCCAGTGGACAGCCGTATCTAGTGCTTCACGGGCGTGCGCGTGAGCTTGCATCGGCGTCCGGCCTGACTACCTGGTCGGTGAGTCTCACCCACGATGGAGACCTCGCCATGGCCTTCGTAGTCGCTCTCGGTCATCCTCTGACAGG
The DNA here is from genome assembly GCA_034676785.1 of Anaerolineae bacterium. GTDB lineage: Bacteria > Chloroflexota > Anaerolineae > B4-G1 > SLSP01 > PWVB01. The sequence goes on from JAXDDP010000130.1 coordinate 18,374, forward strand.
GGCTGGGCAGGACTAGACTATGCGTGCCGTTGTCCAACGCGTCTCACGTGCCTCGGTTGCGGTGGGTGGCGCCATTGTGGGTGCCATAGGACCCGGACTCCTCGTTCTACTCGGTGCAGCTGAAGGGGACACTGAAGCAGAAGCGATCTGGCTCGCGCACAAGGTCGCCAATCTTCGCATCTTTGGTGACCCCGATGGCAAGATGAATCTGTCAGTGAAGGAAATTGACGGGCAGATTCTCGTCGTGTCGCAGTTCACGCTAATCGCGAACACGCGCAAGGGCTTTCGCCCTTCGTTCGTTTCTGCCGCAGCTCCCGAGATAGCAGAGCCCTTGGTCGAGGCCTTCGTCGCGCATGTGGCCTCTGAAGGCGTGCCCGTCCAGACAGGGAGTTTTGGCGCTCACATGCAGGTGGAGCTTCTGAACGATGGGCCAGTCACAATAATCCTGGAGAGGAGCCCCTCTACAGACTAGATGATCGACGACTCTGCATTATGGACTTGGTTCGTCTTTGACAGTGGCTTGCCCACACAGCGGGCAAAGGCACTGCTCGAGGCCTGGCAGACAGCAGGCATCTCACTAACCGGCGCTCTGGAACAGGTGCAGGCTCAGGCAGCACTGCTCGGCCTCACACCAGGTGAGGCTGGGCTCCTGGCGAGTGGTCGTGCGGCCCTGCGAGCAGCACCCGACCCGCCTCAAGCGCTGACGTGGCTGGATGCGCTGTATCCCCGCGGCCTCCGAGCCTTGCCGTTGCGGGTGCGCCCTGCGCTCGTTTTCTACCAAGGGGATACCTCGCTACTCACCCACCCCATTGTCTACCTCGCGCCTGGTTCAGTATCAGCCGGTCAGGAAGAGCTCGTGCGCGAGACCCTCAGCCTCCTGCTGGGTGAGGATATCGTGGTCGGCGTATTCGAGGGCACGCCGCAGGCTGCGTTGGCCATGGACGAGGCGACCGCAGCAGAGGGTGAGTTGCTGATCTTCGCACGATCTGGCCTCGGGCGGCGAGAGCCTGGGGAGTCCGAGTCCCAGTTTGTCGCACACGGGAGGGCCCTGCTGGTCAGCCCCCTTCCGCCCAGTGTCCCGTTCCAGCCAGGACTTGAGAGTGTGCTGCACCAGGTTGCGTGGTACGCATCGGAGCGCGTAATCCTCACCGCAGACAGCTCGCCATCCTATCCTCCGAGCGGCTGGCTGACGTCAAAACCGGTCCTTGAGCTGAGAAGCGCAGTCGAACACCAACCCCAGCCGGCGCCCTGCGCTACAGCGAGGGAACCATCGGACGTTCTGGACTGGATGGAAGGTAGAACAGCGCCCGAGCCACTCCCGGGCGGCGTGTTCGATGGACCGCAGGGACCTACGTCTGGGACGAGTACAACGATAGCTGACGATGATGGCGGGCTCGATGCTTTGGACCATCTGCCACCACTGTCACCAGAGGAGATCCTCAAGACCCTGGGGAAAAGCGGCGCGATTCCAGAAGTGCTCCGCAGAAGGATCCTGAAGGGCCACTGACCTCCTAGGGAATTCCGATGAGTTCGACGGCATCGATCTGGTTCCACGTGCCGGTTCTTGACTCGTCAAGATCGATCCGTAACACTGAGACTTGGGTCGACGTGATCTCAACACGCACTTCAAGGATGCCAGGACAGAGCTCATCTGAGTCCGTAGCCTCCCAGACCGTTAGAGGCGCACCATTCGCATCGAGCAGCGCGATGCGTGACACAGCTCCTCTACCTTGGGTCTGGAAAACCCTGATCACCCTGGGAAAGACCGCCCTGGGATACGAAAGCTGAAGCCACTCTACACCATTGCCCCTAGCTGACGCCCACGCGCGCGGATCGTCAACGCACGTGCTTATCTCAGGAGCACCAGTTGCGCGGTTCGGGCTCCAGTCAGGATAGGCGTAGGAAGAGCTCGCTGTCGCAGACACGGCCCACTGCGAGATTACATCGGGCGTGGCGGTCGTCTGCGGCAACATCCCCCCACTGCGCAGAGCACACCCCATTGATGTGAGAGTGAGTACCCCGACCAGGCATCGTAGGATATGTCGGATCATCTTGCCCCTTGACCTCACAGAGGTCATTCTAGCGCATCGTGGGCGGCTATCAAGCGCCTGGCTGCGGCTGATTTTGTGCCCGGACCGTGCGAGAGTGCTTGACACGCGGCATTTTGAGTGTTAGCATGTTACTGAAACAAAATATTCCTCAGCGTACTGGTAAGTGCTGGTACCACTCGCTCAAGCTGCAGGTTGGCCAGGAACCGTAGAGTTGGGAGGCGCGCCATGTTCAAAGAACGCATTCGTGAGAATTACGACGGCCTTACACCGGGTTTCCGCAAGCTTGCGGACTTCATTATGGACAGCACTCTGGACGTGGCATTCCTAACCGCCACAGAGCTCTCCAAACGCGTCGGAGTCGACCCCGCAACCGTAGTCCGCTTCGCACAAGAGCTCGGATATTCGGGCTTCCGCGAGCTGTCGCGTGAGATCAAGCGCTACGTGCGCGACCGCGTCACAGCCTCCTATCGCAGGGTCCAGCAAGCGGGCTCAACCGAGGAAATGCTGCGGGGGCTGGTCGAGAACGCTCGCCAGAACATCGAGTATTTCGTTACCACGGACTTGGCAAGTATCGTCGATGCCGTCGAGGCACTCAGAAAGGCCAACACAATCTGGTGCACCGGGGAGTTCTCCGGATACGATGTGGCGTCGTTCCTGGCAAAGAAGCTAAGCACCCAGGGCTTCCGCGCGATCGCTTTTGAGCCAAGTATGGCAAGTACGGGGGCTACGCTGGCCCGGATGCAGGAAGGCGACGTGCTATTGACCTTCGCGGGAAGCGAGCCGAGCATTGATGCCGGCTATGCCGTTCGCTTAGCACGGGAGAAAGGTATCAAGGCTGTGACCCTCACAGGGTCCGGCGTGGCGCTGCCCGCGCGCATTGCGGACATCTCGGTCATCGTACCCTATCAGAGTCCGGCGGGCGTTGCATCGTTTGGGCCGCTTCTTGAGGTCGCCAGCCTGATCTATGAGGCGCTGATGACGCCAGCAACCGAGGACATGAAGAACCAGGCGCGCGAGCTTTCTGCCCAAATGACCAAGCTCCTGAAGCTCAGAGCTGATACCGCTGAGTATGAGGTCGCCGGTCCCCCGAGCATACTCCACGATTCGGTTAGCTAGAGGGGGGGTACGGTGCAGGTCCGCCAGGTTGAGCATCAGCCAGCCTGTGGCGTGATAGTCACACGCCTGTGTTTCGGGAAGCCTTTCCGGCAAAGCAGCAATCCATCCTTACCGTGCCGCAAGTGAAAGAGGAGGTCCAACGTGTTTAAGGAACGAATTCGCGAATACTATGACGCCTTGACTCCTGGCTTCAGGAAACTGGCAGACTTCATCATGCTGCACACGCTCGATGCCGCGTTTTTGACCGCCAGTGAGCTGGCGCGCCGCGTCAGCGTGGATCCAGCGACTGTCGTCAGGTTCTCCCAGGAGATCGGGTATTCCGGGTACCGCGAACTCAGCCGTGAGATCAAGCGGTACGTGCGTGACCAGGTCACCGCAACCTATCGCGAGGCGAAGGAGGCCAAGACTGAGGAGGACGTCATCAACGTTATCCTCGACAACACCCAGCAACACCTCCAGCAGTTCCGCACGACCGAGACCCAGTCACTCGCTCAGGCTACGGAAATCCTGAAGAGCGCCAGCCGCGTCTGGATCACTGGCGAGTTCACCTCCTATGATATCGCGGCCTATCTGGCGAAGAGCCTGTATCCTACTGTGGGTATTCCCGCTGCGTCCTTCCAGCCAAGCATCTCCGAAACCGCCTCCGTGGTGGCCCAGATGAAGGAAGGCGAGGCACTACTCGCCCTCGCGATTGGCATCCCCGGCCTCGACACCGGCTATGCGGTGCAGATGGCTCGTCAGAAAGGGCTGAAGACTGTCTGCATCACGAACTCGGGGACTGTTCTGCCCGCGCGCGAGGCTGACGTGACCGTAATCATTCCGACAAGGAGCCCGATCGCCGTCGCTAGCTATAATCTGTCGTTGCTTCTTGTGGGCGTCGTCTGGGAGGCCATTGTCGCCGGGCAGGTCGAGCTTGCCGCCGAGTCTTTCACAACCGTGCACGGTAATATGGCGGAGATCCTGGATCTCCGCGCACATACCGAGGACTACGAGGTACCCAAGGCCGAGTGATCTGCTTTCGGCTCAACCCCGGGGATACTGGGCCTGGGGATAGCTGCGTGATTGACAGAAAGGCGCGCAGGTCGCGGAAAGGTCCGGACCTGCGCGCCTTCGCCTGCGCAATACTACGCGGCTACGACATGAAGCGTTGGACGAGTGACAGTATACCCCGCGTGAGAACGTAGAAGAACACAAAGACGACTGCCATCCCGATCAGCGCCACCAGGATGTTCAGCCACGGGAGATCGCGTCGCGTTAGGCGACGACCAGCGTGTTCCAACCTTCGGGAGCTACCGAAGAGTGCCCCGACGACCGCACCCCACAGAACGAACTGTGTGAGGCTGTCGCCAACCAGGCCCAGCCGCTGGCCGACCGTCCCGATGACCAGAACAATCGCTCCGCCAACCATCGCACCAATGATCTGGCGACCCCAGTCCTTTGACTCCGGCACAATGTCGGCAGCTGCCACACCGGTCCCTTTGCTCTCTTCACGCTCTTCATCCATGGTTGACCTCCCTGGGTAACCCAGCAGTCATATTGTAGCCGGCCCGCATGCCCGGGCAAGGTCCGGCTCCTCGGTGCACGAAGCGTGCTATACTCCGGTCATATGTCACCTTGCGACACTACCGGCTGCATCAGCGAAGGCGCTGTGAGGCGATCGCGCCTGGGCCTGCTGGTGACGACCATGGCCTTCTTGGCACTGGCGACCGCGTGGAATGTGCTGATCCCTCCCTTCGAGAACCTTGACGAACTGGAGCACTTCGAGGTCGTGCGTCACCTCGCCACGACAGGTCGGTTGCCCGTCCACGATGTAGCCGATGCTGCCGGGTTCAGGGTCCGCCAGGAAGCCTCACAGCCTCCTCTCTACTACTACCTGGCCTCCGGTTGGGCGAAGCTGCTCGCCCTGCCCCTCGATCCTCCCGATGTCCATGAGGTCCCAGGCGACCTGGTGGCCTGTGGCTCGCCCGATGTCCCGTACAACAGGGCAACGTGGTTACATCACCCCTTTAGGGATGCTGGCCCTCCCTGGTCCGGTACCCTGAGGACTCTGCATAGCTTGCGGTTCCTCTCAACGCTTCTCCAGCTGGCCACCCTTTGCGGCTGCTGGGCTCTGGCCAGGCGCATTCGTCCGCGAGGTCCATTTCCTGCCCTTGTGACAGGCGTCGTAGCGTTCAACCCACAGTTCCTGCTGCTGGCCTCAGGAGTGAACAACGACAACGCCGTCATCCCGCTTGCGACCTGGGGACTTGTGCTGGCACACGATCTGTCTGGCGCTGACCGCGGGCGTCTGCGTCCAGCGATCCTTGGGGTGGTCTGCGGCGCAGCCGCCCTCAGCAAGTTCAGCGGATTTGCTCTGCTAGGCCTGGCGGCTCTCGCGCTCCTGCTGCGTTGGATACAACGCACGAGCACATTTGGCCGGACGCTGACGGATGGTCTCGTGACGGCAGGATCCGCAGTAGCAGTGGTGTCCCCCTGGCTCATCAGAAACGCCAGACTATACGGCGACCTGACGGCGCTGGGCCCAATGCTCGCCAAGGTGGGGCGTCGAGCCACGCCCATCGACTGGGGAGAAGCACGGCTGATGGGCCTATCTTACTGGGGTCAGCTTCCATGCTCGTTCTATCCTCGCGGTATCTACTGGCCCTATATGATCCTTGTGGTAGGGGGCCTCATCGGCGCGATCGCGGCTCTCCGCTCAATGGGTCATAGAGCGCGCATCTTGCTCACGCTCTCCACCTTCTGGCTCCTGGTCATCATCATCGCCTATCTCCGATGGACAAGCCTGACGCCGGCCTCGGGAGGTCGACTGTTATTTCCAGCAGCAGCTGCGGTTGCCCTGCTGGTTATGACGGGCTGGCGCCACCTGAGCCGCACGCTGGCTGCCGCTTGGGGGGCGCTGCTACCGATATGGTCGATCGTCGCGCTCCAGGCAGGGCCCACAGCCCTTCTGCTGCCACCATCGACAACGCCTGTTCGCACTGCCCAACCCGAACAGCTCGTCGCTGTGTTCGACGACGCCCTGGGCCTTACGCGCTATACGGCCGAGGTCCGCACGCCGCGCATCGCGTGCGCGCTGGTGTCGCGCACATACTGCGGTCCAACCCTTGAGTTGACGCTTGACTGGACGGCCCTCAGGCAAGTCACCGCTGACTACATTGTCGTTGTCCAGCTTGTCGACGCTGCTCCCGGATCGACAAGGCTGCGACTCAACTACAACTACTGGCCTGGTCGCGGCAACCTGCGAACGTCTACGTGGCCTCCAGATCGCGTCATTCACGATCGCTATACTCTGCCGCTACCACATTACGAAGGAGTGACTCAGGCTTGGAACCTCACACTGGCACTAGTGGATCCCGCGACCGGCGCCCGACTTCCGGTAACGACGCCTGCTGCACCGGCTGACACTGCCGTCATCCTGACACGGCTTCGGGTCCCCGATGAGCAGCCCACTGCGCCTGGATGGGGCAACCGGGCCACTCCAGCGACATTCGGTGAGCACATCACTCTCATCGATGCGGGGCTGGAGCGCGAGAGTGAATCGTGGCGGGTCATGCTGTTGTGGGAAAGCCTCGCCCCTGTTGGCCAGGATTTGGTCGCCTTCGTCCACGCCTATGATAGCACCGGTGAGCCCATCGCTACTGGAGACGCTCCCCCTCTCAACGGAGCCTTTGCGACATCCTACTGGAGTCCCGGAGACCGCATCCTCACTAGCCACACATTGGCCCTACCAGCAGACACAGACGTGGTGGCAATAGGGGTCGGCCTGTATGAGCCTACGAGCGGGGCACGTATGGCGGCATCAGCCGGAGGCGACCCACTCGCCAACGATACCGTCATCGTCTGGTCAGCCGAGGAGTGAGAGCAACGATGGCTCGATCGGGTCACAGACGGCTTCCGGTCATCAGCCTCACCTTTGCCTTGCTCGTGCTCATGCACAACGCAGCGACACCGGTGTTCGAGGCACCAGACGAAGTCTGGCACTATGCCTACACCCGGTGGATCGCCGAGGGCCATGGTCTACCGGCGCTCGATAGCGATGAAAGCGGCGCTTCACAACAGGCCGCACAGCCCCCGCTGTACTACTTCCTCGCCGCCCTCGTCAGTCGTCCTTTCTCCGACACCGATCTCGCCGATATCCTTGTTCACAATCCGGGGTTCGGTTATCAGGCGCCTGGAACCTCAGCAGACAACAAAAACATGCTGATCCACGGCGAAGCAGAACGGTGGCCGTGGCGAGGATCGGCACTGGCCGTTCATGTGACGCGGCTGACATCACTAGGCCTCGGTCTTCTCACGATCCTGGCTACCTATGGGCTTGCCGTGGAGACCACGCGAAGTGAGGCTTGGTCGCTGCTGGCGGCTGCCCTGGTGGCGTTCCACCCTCAGTTTGTCTTCATCTCCAGCGTGGTCAGCAACGACGCCGCGGCAGCAGCGCTCTCGGCAACAGCCCTGTGGGCAGCAGCACGCATGCTCAGGCGCGGTGCAAGCGCCCTCGACATCGTCCTCGCGGGTGTCATCGCCGGCTTGGCCGCCCTCAGCAAGACGAGCGCCCTGCTCGTGACACCGATGCTGGGCGCTACCGTCGCCCTTGCCACTATTCGGGATAACGATGCCCGGGCGGTGCGCTGGCGATCCACGCTGGCAACACTGGGAGCCTTCGCGGCGATCACTGCGATGGTCGGCGGATGGTGGTACCTGCGGAACTTCACCCAGTATGGTACACCGCTTGGCCTCATCCGGCACGTTGACACGCCATGGGGACGTCCCGAACGAGCAAGCTTGGGACAGCTCCTGCCCGAGCTTCCCATCGTAGCCCGCTCCTTCTGGGCCGCCTATGGCTGGGGACACGTTATGTGGCCGGATCCGGTCTATGCTGGGCTGTGGCTGGGAACCGCTCCGCTTCTCGTCCTCGCGGTGTTCCGCGTCTCGCAGGCCTCGGCGAAGGCGTTGCGCCACAGAGAACTGGCGGTTGCCCCCTTCCTGCCCGGCGCTGAACGTGGTAGGCTACCTCTCGCGGGGCTGTGGTGCGTCGCCTGGCTCCTGGCTGTGGTCGCAGCACTCTTGAACTGGATGCAACAAGTCGAGGCACCCCACGGACGGCTGCTGTTTCCTGGTCTTGGGGCCTGGGCAGTGCTTGTAAGTCTTGGGTTGCGCGAGGTGAGGGGCATCTATGTCACGATCGCCCGCACGTGGCGTATCGTGCTACTTGGCACCTGCGCGTGTCTGGCGGCCCTTGCGCCAGGCGCGCGCCTTGCGGCGACCTTTGCCGCGCCCCGGCTCATGTCGGTGGAGCGCGTGACAGACCAGCACACGCCCTTGTTGGACGTGCGTTACGCCGGCGGAGCCCGGCTCCTGAGCGCAGACGTATCCCCTGCAAGGGTTGCAGCAGGCGGAGAGGTCGCTGTACACGCATGCTGGACAGCGGACGCGCCGATTGGCATCGACTACACTGTCTTCATCCACCTCATCGGGCCAGATGCCGCCCGCCCTGGCGAACGGCATACGTATCCTGGCCTGGGTAGGCTCCCAACCAGCGCCTGGGTCCCCGGGACTGCCTTCTGCGACACCTACGTTGTCCCAGTCCAGGACTGGGCGCCGGCACCTATACGCTATGGAGTAGAACTCGGTCTCTACGACGCGCTCACCGGCGACCGTCCGGTCGCCCACATCGGGGACGGGCGTCCCTTCGATCCCCCCATTGTGGGCGCAGTGGCAGTGACACCGGCCCGTCAGCTCGATCCGCAACCCCAGCACCCTCTCTCGGTCGAGTTCGACGAAGCCATCACGTTGGTTGGTTACGACTACGTGGACACTGCCTCAGCCGGTTCGGCCGTTCGCATTAAGCTGCACTGGGAAGCGACAGGCGAGCCTCTACGCGACTACATCGCGTTTGTCCACCTATGGGAGCCGGGGGACCCCGCCCCCCTGGCCCAACACGATAGCGAGCCACGCATGGGATGGTACCCCACGTCAGTATGGATGGAGGGTGACTACATCCCTGACGAGCATACGCTTCACATACCGGAGGAACTGCCTGTTGGTACCTATGGTCTGTGGGCCGGGCTCTATCGACCAGACGACGGTATCCGACTGGCCGCTGAGTCTTCAGGACACAGCCTACCCGGCGACCTGGTGCCGTTGGGGTCCCTAGAGATCGTTAGATAGACACAGACGGAGAGGAGCTGACAATGCGTACCGGCGTATCCACCATGGCACATCACGACCCCAAGTTGATCCAACTCGAGATCGCAGAGATGCAGAGTCTTCACCTGGACGATGTACTGGTTTGCGCGCAGGAGAACGACTTTGTCTACTTCCCCGGGAAGATCACGTTCACCCCGAAGATTGCGAAGGACTACGGGCTGCGCCCGTTAGCCATCTTCTGGGGAGCGTTAAACCTCTTTGGTGGAGGTAGATCGAGCCAGTTCCTACTTGATCATCCGACAGGTCTGCAGATAGCGCGCGACGGCTCCCAGCGTGCCGCAGGCTGCTACATGAATGCCCTCTGCCGATCACGCATCATGGAGATGATAGACGTGATCGTCGAGCGAGGCTTCATGGGATACTTCGTCGACGAGCCGACGCCTTTGCGCGAGTGCTTCTGCCCAGCGTGCCGGGCAGCCTACGACGCATGGTATGGGACCTCTCTGATGAAAGCCGATGCTGTCCAACTCGAGGCTTTCCGCCAACGGTGTGTCGTTGACTACGTTCAGAGCATCGCCACCTACTGCAAGAGCATCGCTCCTGAACTGGAGACGATCGCTTGCCTGATGCCCCATGACGACGCAATGTGGGAGCACGCGGCGAGCATCGAGACACTGGACAACCTCGGGACTGATCTCTACTGGGTGAACAACGATCGTGACGTCGCGGAAATGACCGCGCCAATCAGAAAGCTGGAGGATCTGTGCCAGCGTAACGGCAAGATGCACCATGAGTGGCTGCAGTGCTGGAACGTGCGGGCGGGCCGAGAGCAGCGCATCGTGGACCAGGGACGTGTTCTGGTCGGGATGAAACCCGACGCGTTGTACGTCTGGGCGTGGAAGGCACAGCTGGGGACATCGGAGACCTGTGACGATCCCACCGCTGCCTGGGAAGCCGCACGCCAGGTACTCTGCTTGGCAGGCCGGTCCTAGGCTGCTGTCACCGGACACGCCCAGACCAAACTGGCGGAACCCGTACTCGGCTGTCCGCCACGGCCCCTGATCGTGGTAGAATCGTCGTCGTACGTCATTCGAGCTTGGCACCTTCCCAAGCCTTCAGAAGGAGCAGGCAATGGAGACACACCGGCAGCCCATTCGGGTCCTGATTGTCGATGATCATTCAGTCGTCCGGAGCGGCCTCAGCGCATTTCTCACCGTTTTCGACGATCTGGTATGTGTTGGCGAAGCAGCAACGGGAGCTGAGGCGATCCATCTATGTGACAGAGCTCGTCCTGACGTCGTGCTGATGGACCTCATGATGCCTGGCCTTGACGGAGCAGCGACCACCAAGGCGATTCGACAACGTTGGCCTGACGTTCAGGTTATCGCTCTGACGAGCTTCAAGGAAGAGGCGCTCGTGCAGAACGCCCTGCAGTCTGGGGCCATCGGTTACCTGCTCAAGAACGTGTCAGCGGATGAGCTGGCTGGCGCCATACGATCCGCCTATGCGGGGCGCCCCACCCTTGCCCCAGAAGCTGCACAAGCTCTGATCCACGCCACGATTCACCGGCCTGCTCCAGCCAATGAGCTCACTGAACGCGAGCACGAGATCCTGTCCTTGATGGCGGAAGGCCTGAGCAACCCTGAGATCGCTACCCGGCTTTTCGTGAGTCGCTCCACGGTGAAGTTCCACGTCAGCAACATCCTGTCGAAGCTGGAGGCCGGCAGCCGTACCGAAGCCGTTGCTATGGCCATCCAGCGAGGTCTGGTGTAGGCACAAACCCAGGCGTTCCCCGCGAAGCTCAGGGCGAGCACAGGCCGTACGTCTCGGGTCACGACTGCAGCTCGTGGGGGGTCACGGCGGTCCCGGCTTGCGCCTGACAGCCGCCTCGAGCCCCTAGCCAATCGACCAGGCGAAAGTCCGCCCGTCAGGCCAACCAAGCTCCCACCACGTGCAGGGCGTCGTACCAGGTGACGGTACCTATGCTAGGGGCACTATGCACAGTGGAACGACTGGACTGGCCGGGGTGTGGCGTGCGTGTCCTGATTGCGGATAGCGAGCAGACAGCCCGATCGGCGCTCAAGCTGCTCATATGGCAGTGTAGGCCCGACGCCGAGGTCTTGGAGACCAGGTCAATCACGGGTATCTTCGAGCACTTGGCCCGTCACGAGATTGACGTGGCGATGATCGACTGGGCGCTTCTGCGACGAGGCGGCTACAGGGCGGTCACAGCCCTACACGAATCCAGCCACTGTACCTACGTGATCGTCCTGAGTGGGCATCCGCTCAGGAGTGACGACCCGGCCGCAGCGCAGGCCGATGCGTACGTCGACATGAGCTTGCCACCCGATTCTCTGCACACGATCCTTGGCCAAGCTATGTCGTGTCGGGCAGCAGTGAGTGGCGAGGCCCCAGATGCTCGCGCGGGCACGCTGCGGCCCGGACCGTCCGCTGGTCCCCACGAGCTCCTGACCTGACCCGAATCAGCCCACCGAGAGATGCGAACGAACGATGAGACACGAGAAGGAAACACCAAAGCTGGGAAGTGCCATTTTCACGATGGGCATCATCGCCCTGGTACTGGTCTGGGGAACAACCGCTCTGACTAACGAGGATCCTCTCTGGTTCGTGCATCGCTTCGAAGGGGAGGCCGAGGCGATCACGATCTACTGGGACGGTCAGTCGACCGTGATCGGCCGTGGCGAGAGGGGATATAGTGACCTCATGACTGCCTTTGGCCAGGCGATCGCGCGCCCAGCAGGCTTCGAGTGGGAAGTCGCGTTCTCAGAGCAGAGTATCGAAAGCTATCAGCAGCGGTTCCGAATGCTCAAGGTCACATTCCCGCAGCCCGTGCAGGTTCATACACGACATCCTTTCCCCAGAGCAGCCACTTTCCTCATTCCGCTCAACGAGACACACGCGTACTCTCGACGCGTGTTTGCGTTCACAGGCATTGTGCCCTACGCATCAGGGCCGCTCAACCTGAGCGAGCCTCACTTCGACGCCCTGTACAAAGCAGTCGAGGCCGCCGTCACTGTGATGTGAAGACATCGCGCGCGGTTCTGATACCGCGCGCGATGTCACTCGTGATCACTTGCCGACCTGCTGGTCCTAGGGCTGTTGTCGGCTCCGCTCCACTGCGTCTGATAGCAACTTCAGCGATGCCCAGCCCGGGCCGGCGCTGGCCAGGGCGACGGCCATCATGCAGATCGCGGACGTCAAGCACCAGGCGCACGTCGCCCCGATGACAAAGGGTTCAAGGAAGGTCAAGTATGTTGAGAATGCCAGACCGAAGAGGGCCATGACGAAAACCACTGCGGGCACATACTCCGCACCTTTCCCCTTGATCCAGGTGGAGTACACATAGCCGCCCAGTAACGCCAGGTACCCGAGCACACCCAGCACAGCCACTGGCAGATACCCGAACAGGAGAGCATAGCGACTCTCCTGTACCGTGTTGCAGTCACCTACCGGACCGCAGACCGCTGTGGCGCCGGTCGTCTCCACGTATGCCAAGTAGATCGCTGCCACAAGTCCCAGGGCGATCGGTACCAACATCCCCCACACACCAGAACGCCGCGCGTAGGTGACCTGCCAGGGTCGCGGACGCAGGACACAGATCGTCGTTACCGCCAGCGCAGCGAGCACGATGCTCGACAGCACGTTCCCAGCAAGATCACGCGTGTAGCGAGACCATACCGTTGCCCAGAACCCTGTGGCCGAAGGGCTGTCCTCTATATCGCCCGTGAGCCCTGGGAGGTCGGGCATAGAAACTCCGCCGTCCGCCAGATACTCCTCGATCAGGATCGGGAACCTTTCGGGAATCTCGACCGAGCCAACAAGGGCTTCATCACCAACGAGGAGCGATGGGACGCCCGTCTGAGGAGGATCACCACGAGCAAGGTCGTATTCCTGTAGCGCAGCCCCCCACGCCGCGTTGCCGGCCGGCGTCGTTGTGTCAAGCTCCACAACCCTCAGCCGATCGCCATAGTGCTCCTTCAGTGGGGGGATCACCTCCGCCATCACACGATGACAGTGCGGGCAGCCGGGACGAAAGAACAGCACGGCATTGACGACACCCGCGTCAGCAAAGACTTGGCGCGCCGCCCCCCAACCAGTTGCTGCGACAGCACTCACAATCAGACACAGCCGGGCCAGCCATCGCATCGAGTTCGCCTCCACACCAATCTGGATCGATCGCATCATAACAGATCCACAGCCGCTGACAACACCGCTAGGCCTATCCTACCGACCAGGCCAGAGCCCCATCCTAAGACCAGCGAGGGAGCTGACCAAACGCCTGATGCGCGTGTCGGCAGTTGGCGCTAGAATAGTACCGGGATTGGGATACTGACACTGCGTCAACTCCTCTGTACAACGCCGCCGGGCAAAACCCCGGCGGCGTTTCCCATGACCTCGCTCGCATTCTGAGATGCTCCCAAACGCGCGCCGGATGTGCAACTCCCGCGGTTGTCTAGCGTAATATAGAGATATGTCACCGGGACTTCAGCTCGCGATCTGAGACTGACAGACGGTGTGAGAACCATCCGCCACTAGCAAAGGAAAGTCGTCACTATGTCAACCGAGAAGCGTAAGCACATCGCCTCTGGCATCCTACTCATCCTGATCGGCCTGCTGTTTCTGATGGTGCAGATCGTTCCCGGCCTGAAGGTGTGGGCCGGCAGCAGGTTCACGTGGCCCATGGGAATCGTGGGGATCGCGTTAGGCCTCCTCGTGATTGGGGCTCTGACCGGCACCGCTGATATGTTCGTGCCCGCATCGATCGTTGGCGGCATCGGCGCGATTCTCTACTTCCAGAACGCTGGCGTTCTCCCATGGGAGAGTTGGTCCTACCTCTGGGCGCTCATCCCGGGCTTCGTGGGAGTGGGGGTGCTCCTGGCAGGGCTCATCAAGTGGAACAAAAAGGAGATCGTTGATGGAATGCAAACGGTGCTTGTCAGCATCGTTCTCCTTCTCGTGTTCGGGTCGCTCATGGGGCAGTCATTCGACCATCTCCCCTGGCACGATTACCTGCCTGTAGTCTTGATTGCCCTGGGCCTGTTTCTATTTGCGCGGGCACTCTTCGAGAGGAAGCGTTAGTGCCCGCCGGCAGCGCGGGCGAGTATCTGAAGTGGCTCTTCCGGGCACCGCACTCGTCCGGAAGGGCAACCTAGTCGCAGCATCGGAAAACATCAGTTGAGCGGAGGATCACTATGAGAATACTGCAGTCGCGCGTGCTCTGGGGAGTCCTGCTCATCCTGGCCGGCGTGCTGTTCCTTGTGGAGAGCCTGAACCTGATCAAATTTGGGAGTGCGTGGGCCGTCCTCTTCGCAGCAGCAGGTCTGGGCTTCGGCTACGCCTTTCTTGAGTATCGCTCAAGGTGGTGGGCGATCATACCCGCGATGGCGCTATTGGGCATCGCCGGCCTTGTTGGCCTGGATGCGTGGCTGCCCGGAGAAGTGGGGCCGTGGGGTGGAACGCTGTTTCTGGGATCCCTGGGTCTGGCTTTCCTGATCATCTACTTCGCCACGCATAGAGAACAGTGGTGGGCACTGATACCTGCTGGGGTGCTAGTGACATTGGCAACCACTGTTGGCCTGGAGCCCATCCTGCCGGATGAGGCCTTTGTGGGGCTCTTCTTTCTGGGACTGGGCCTAACCTTCGCCCTCGTTTACGTGCTTGCCAGGCGGGATCAGGGGCTGCGCTGGGCGCTGATTCCCGCCGGCATTTTGGGGCTCATGGGCGTGATATTCCTTTCGCTTGCCGGCCGTCTTGCCACCATAGTCTGGCCAGTGGTTCTGATCGCGGTCGGTGGGTACGTGCTGCTTCGCAGCGCACGTCGCTAGGTGCGCACGTCGCTAGAAGCGCACGCCGCTAGAGAGGATAGGGAGACCTGGACATGGACCATCGCCGACGCGTAAATTTGGTTGTCCCGACAGTGCTCGTGGGGCTGGGCGTGATCTTGCTCCTCAATAACCTCGGCTATACAAGCATCAGGCTCTGGGAGGTTGTCCGTCTGTGGCCGATCCTCCTGATCGCGGCTGGTCTGGAAGTGCTACTCGGCAACAGGGCGAGTTGGGCATCCGCAGTCGGCGTTCTTCTGATGCTGTCCCTGATCGCTGGCGGCACGTGGTTCCTGGCAAAGCCTGGAGCATCGACGGAGCTCGGGCACGACCACGAGCTTGCCTTTCCTCTTGGCAGTGCGCGCACGGCGACGATCGTCGTCCAACCCGCGATCGGATCTCTGGAGTTGGATGCACTCTCGGATTCACCCAACCTTGCAGAGGCCTCTATCAGAACACTTCCTTGGGAGGAATTGACTGAGGAGTTCGTCGAGGGCGACGATGCGCACCTGGTCTTGGGCAGACGCAACAGCCCGAGGGGCACTTACCGCATGGGCAACGGTGCAACGTGGGCCGTCTTGGTCAGCACCGATATTCGCACGGATCTGGCGGTGGACTTGGGCGTTGGAGAGGTGTTCCTTGACCTATCGGATCTTCAGATAGAGCGAGGCAAACTCGATATTGGTGTCGGCCAGGCACGCGTTGCGTTGCCAATGGGGGCCGACTCTGATATCGTCGTTGACGGCGGCATCGGCACCGTGACCGTCCTCATCCCGCCCGGTATCGGCACGCGCATCACCGTAGACGCAGGGCTCGTTGGCCGAACCATGCCACCCGGCTTCGCCCGGCTGGGTGACGTCTACACGTCGCCCGACTACAATCGCGCGGATCATCGGGTAGATCTCACCCTCAGCCTGGGAGTTGGCGCGATCGTAGTCCGTGAAAGCTCACCCGCGGCGGCAGACTAGGAAGGTACGACCTGGCCATCCAGCATTTGACACACGGCCGAAGCCGCGTAAGATGCAAACGGTTTCCACCAAACCTGACTCATCGGAGGGCACAGTGAAGACGACAGATGATCTGAAGGCAGCGTTCGCGGGCGAGTCACAGGCCAACCGAAAGTACCTCGCCTGGGCCAAACAGGCCGATCGCGAGGGACATCCTGGGATCGCACGGCTCTTCCGGGCCGTTGCAGCCGCCGAGACCGTGCACGCTCACGGTCACCTCAAGACCCTTGGTGACATCGGTGCCACCGAGGCGAACCTCAAGGCAGCTATGGCTGGCGAGAACTACGAGGTTGTGACTATGTATCCAGACTTTCTGGAGGACGCTCGAGCGGAGGGACACACGGCTGCCGAGCGATCTTTCGAGTGGGCCTGGGAGGTGGAGAAGATCCACGAGAAGCTCTATGGGGCTGCCCTCGAGACGCTGCAGAAGGGCGCGGATCTGCCCGATCAGACTTACTGGGTGTGTGGCGTCTGCGGTCACACGCACGCCGGCGATGCGCCCCCTGATCGCTGCCCCATCTGCGGATCAAAGGCGACGGCCTACAATCGAGTCGACTGATCTCCCCCTGCCGGTCCTGACCTATCTATGGACGGAGCGCACCGTCTCGCCGACGCGTGCGCTCCGCTGCATATGAACAGGCCTACGGCGCGCCCTCGTCCGATCGTGGTAGACTGAGCCGAAGTCGCCAAAGAAGGCCACCAGTGACTCCTTGCATGTTTCCGGTGTGAGACATATGAGTTTCGTGGCATAGCGCAATGGTAGAAAATAGAGACGCCCCACCCTCCACGCGAGGCCCGATTCTGTCCCGAGGCCAAAACGTCATGGTCGCAGCACTCGTGCTGCTGCTTACCACGCTGGCAGGCGCAATCGCTCTCGCAACCATCAACATCAATACCGCGGCCTCATTTCAGAGTGGCTACGTGCTCAACAATCTGGCAAACATCCAGCGCAAGGTCATCGAATTGCACATTGACACAAACCGAGTGCTGCGCGACCGCGTCAGTGACTTCGAGCCGCTTATGCTTCACCGTGACAGTCTGCAGCGCCAGTTGAAACTGGCCCGCGCCGAAATGAGTGGTGACCTCGCGGTCTCCAGCGAACTGCGAAACGTCGAGATGCTCCTCGACCACTACACCTACGAGCTAAACCGACTGGCGGGCAACCCCACAGATGCCCAATTCGCGTCGGCAACGGCTCAGATCGACAACGTCCTCGGCCTGCTTGAGAGCAAGATGGAGTCACTCTATGGAGGCAAGGAGCGTGAGTTCTATGCCAACATCGAGGAAGCCATCAGACTTCAGCGCACATCCCAGGCCCTGACAGCCGCCATCGGAGGCCTGCTCCTGGTCTTTGGTGGACTGCTGGTAGTGTCCATCAGGAGGAGTGTTAGCGGTGAGTTTGCACGCGCCTACAACCTGCTCATCTTAGAGGTAGCCGAACGCCGCCGCGCCGAGGCAGAGCTGCGCCAACACAATGCCTACTTGGCAGCGCTCCACGAGACCAGTCTGGCGCTTACGAACCGGCTTGACAGTGAGGATCTGTTGGCTGCCATTGTGTACCGGGCAGCCCAGATGCTTCACACCGAGCACGGCTACGCATGCCTTCTGGACAACGACTCGAGAACCATGGTTGGTAAGGTAGGCGTTGGGCTTTTCGCACAACAGATCGGTCAGCGAGTGGAGCCGGGTCAGGGACTTGCCGGCCAAGTCTGGGCGCGTGGCACCCCCGTTATCACGCGTGACTACGCGCAGTGGGCTGGCAATGCCCCCATTACGGGCGACGTTGATCGGTTCACCTCGTCCGCAATCGGCGTACCGTTGAGATCGGGAGAGCAGATTGTGGGCGTGATCAGCCTCGTTCGCGCCAGCGACCAAGATGGGATCCTCGGCGACCGCGAGATCGCGATCTTGGACGGCTTCGCCCAACTAGCATCGATAGCGCTTGACAACGCCCGGCTCTTTGCTGAAGCGGAACAGCGCGCTCTCCACGTCGATGCGTTGTACCGTGCAGACCAGGAGTTGGTGAGGCACCTTGACCTTTCGAGTGTTGTGTCCTCACTGGTCGACGTAGCTGTAGACATCCTCCGCGCCGACAAGTCGATGCTCATCGTGTGGGATGATGAAGGGGAACGCTATGTGCCAGCCGCAGCTCGCGGGTTCCAGCTTGGTACGCTACCTGTCATCGGAGCTGGTCCTGAGCAGCAGGTCCTCGCAAGAATCGCACAGGGAACGGAAGCCGCCGTAGTGATGGACACGGGCTCCGATGACAGGGCTGACTGGCCCTGGGTGACAGCAGAAGGCATCCGCTCCCTCATAAGTGTCCCCATAACTGTGCAGCACAAGGTGTTCGGGGTCTTCAACGTCAGCTACACACGACCGCACGCGTTCAATGCGGAGGACATCCGACTCGTGGTCGCTTTAGCGCAGCGTGCCGTAGGAGCCATCGAAAATGCCCGCCTGTACGAGCAGGCTCAGGAGGCAGCCGCTATCGAGGAGCGCCAGCGGCTCGCTCGCGAACTCCACGATGCGGTCACACAGACGCTGTTCTCCGCAAGCATCATCGCCGATATCCTACCCCGACTCTGGGATGCAGACCCTCAGGAAGCCCGTCGACGTCTCATCGAACTGCGTGAGCTGACCCGCGGCGCGCTCGCAGAGATGCGAGCGCTACTCCTCGAGCTGCGTCCTCATGTATTCGCCGATACGACAATCGTTGAACTGCTGCAGCAGCTTGCGGAGGCCACCGTGGGAAGAGCCAGAGTGCCTGTGGAAGTGATCGCCGACAGGCAGCTTGTACTCCCCACGACCGTCAAAATCGCCTTCTATCGGATCGCCCAAGAGGCGCTTAACAACATGGCCAAGCATGCGAACGCTACGCAAGCACGTGTTTCGCTGTCCGCGCGCGATGGCGCGGAGCTGTCCGTATCCGATGACGGCATTGGCTTCGACCTGAGCCAGGTGATGCCAGATAACTTGGGGTTATGCATTATGCGTGAACGGGCCGAGTCGATCGGCGCGACCTTGGATATCACAAGTCACCCCGGGCAGGGTACGATGGTGAAAGCACATTGGCCTGGCGACGGAGCCGTAGCTGGCCTTGTGGAAAGCCAGCCGGATTGAGCGGGGCCATCCTGGCGCCCCCCGTTGTGCAACCTCCGCAAGCCTGGGCCGTAGTAATTGTGTAACGCAATTACGGATAGCGCAGGAGGTGAGAGATGAATGGTCAGCACAAGAAAGTCTCCTGGTTCCTATGGCCCTTTGTGGCGCTGTGGGACCTCGTCGCCTGGATACTGCAACTAACGGGGCGGCTGGTTGCTGCGATCTTGGGGCTGGTTCTGATGATCGCGGGAGCGCTCCTCACGGTCACGCTCATTGGAGCCGTAGCGGGGATTCCCCTCGTGATCTTGGGATTTCTACTCATGGTGAGAAGCATCTTCTAGACAGCAACAACGCTCTGAAACACACAGACGACGCAACACGTCTGGCATTCTCCCCAGAAGGGGAACAGAGGAGTGTAGACGGACCGAATCGCCTTCGCTCGAGGAACAGCTAACAGCTCGTGAGATCCTCTGCCTCTACGGTCGATTGTATGGTGTTCGCCATGACAATCTACCTCTGTGCCAGATCCTAGAACAAAGCCGCCGCACAGCTTGCGGAGAAGCTGTGCGGCGGTCTAGCACTCTAGCTATGAGTCAGACTCTCAGGTCACCCTGAGATCACAGTCCCTTGCCAGTGCGAAGCTGGCCTTGCCAGCCTCTAGTGCGGCCTAGAGGGGACGAACGTCGACGGCCTTGGGGCCCTTATCGCCCTGCTCGACCGAGAACTCAACACGCTGGTTCTCCTGAAGCGAGCGGAAGCCACTCGACTGAATGGCTGAAAAATGGACGAAGACATCATCGCCTGAATCACGGGAAATGAAGCCATAGCCCTTTGCGTCGTTAAACCACTTCACGGTACCGGTCTCTCGTTCTGCCACTGCTGTGCTCCTTAATGCTGAATGGATATACTGGGGCGAACCAGCTGACATATGCAAAAAGAACTGCCCAGTCTCCGCAAGCCTGGACAGTCCTTCACATACAGCCATAACCTACTTCGCCCTTCGATTCACAGTATAGCACAAGTCGCTACGTGCGCAAGGGGTCATTGGCATACTGATTTCCCCGCCTTCCCCCACAGCAGTCGAGACGCTGTAGCTGGACCGTGCTAGCCTGCGGTGTTGAGCGTGAGTGATCGCTGTTCTCCGTCATAATCCACGACGATGGTGCTCCCAGGTCCGAAGCGCCCCTCGAGCACGGCCAGGGACAGAGGATCCTGCAATTCGCGCTGTATGGCTCGCTTGAGGGGTCGCGCACCATACACTGGATCGTAACCCTCGTCAGCCAGGAAGCGCTTAGCCTGATCGGTCAGTTCAATGTCCATCTGCTGTTCGAGTAGAAGCTTTCTCAGGTTGCCTGTCTGGATATCTACGATCGCCTTAAGGTGATCGCGCGACAGGCTTCCGAACAGGATAACCTCATCGATGCGGTTGAGGAATTCCGGACGGAACGTGCTGTCCAACTCCCGCAGTACCTGGGGTCGGGCAGCCTCCGAACCGACCTCTTTGATGGATCGGCTGCCAACATTGCTGGTCATGATCACGATGGTGTTTGTGAAGTCCACGGTGCGACCGTGCCCATCAGTCAGCCTGCCCTCGTCCAACAGCTGCAGCAGCACGTTGAACACTTCGGTGTGAGCTTTCTCGATCTCATCGAGAAGCAGTACGCTGTAAGGACGCCGCCGCACAGCCTCGGTAAGCTGTCCGCCCTCGTCGTAGCCGATGTACCCGGGAGGCGCGCCAATCAACCGTGACACGGTGTGCTTCTCCTGGTACTCGCTCATATCGATGCGAACCATCGCCTCCTCAGTGTCGAACAGGAAAGCCGCCAGAGCTCGCGCCAGCTCAGTCTTGCCCACACCCGTTGGCCCCAGAAACAGGAAGGTGCCGATGGGGCGATGCGGGTCCTGCAGACCTGCCCGCGCTCGTCTGACAGCATTCGACACGGCCGATACGGCCTCATCCTGCCCCACAACCCTCTGATGCAGCTGTTCTTCCATACGCATGAGCTTCGCACGTTCACCTTCCATGAGGCGCGACACGGGGATTCCAGTCCAACCGGAGACTACCCGCGCGATCTCCTCCGGCCCCACCTCATAGTTCAGCATCGGATGGTCGCCCTGCGCCTTACGGAAGTCAGCCTCAGCCTGCTGCAACGCCTCCTGAAGCTCGTGCGCTCGTCCATAGCGCAACCGCGCAGCCTCATCAAAGTTGCGCGTACTCTCTGCGCGCTCGATGTCCTGTTGCAGACTCTCCATCGCCTGCTGGACTTCCTGGATTCTCTCGATCTGTGCCTTCTCTTGCTGCCATTGAGCGCCCAGGGCTCTACTCTGCTCGCCTAGATCAGCTAGCTCCCGCTCCAGATCGCCGAGCCGTCGCTGGCTAGCCTCGTCCTTCTCCTTCTTCAGCGCCGTTCGCTCGATCTCGAGCTGCATCACGCGCCGCTCGATCTCATCAAGATCGGTGGGCTTCGAATCGATCTCAAGGCGCAGGCGCGCTGCGGATTCGTCCACCAGATCGATCGCCTTGTCAGGCATCTGGCGACCGGTGATGTATCGGTCCGCCAATGTTGCCGCTGCGATCAGTGCTGCATCCTGGATGCGCACACCATGATGGGTGTCGTAGCGCTCCTTCACCCCTCTCAAGATGCTGATCGTGTCCGCCACATCCGGCTCATCGACGAACACGGGTTGGAAACGCCGCTCGAGCGCCGCATCCTTCTCGATGTACTGGCGGTATTCGTCGAGCGTGGTCGCCCCAATCGTGTGAAGCTCCCCACGGGCCAGCATAGGCTTGAGGATATTACCGGCATCCATCGCGCCCTCAGCTTTGCCAGCCCCCACCACCGTATGAAGCTCATCGATGAAGAGGATCATCTTGCCCTGGGAGCTGGCGATCTCGTTTAACACAGCCTTGAGGCGCTCTTCGAACTCACCTCGGTACTTTGCGCCCGCAATAAGCGCCCCCATATCGAGCTGGAAGATCTCCCTGTCCCTCAACCCTTCAGGAACGTCGCCACGGACGATGCGCTGTGCCAAGCCCTCAGCAATTGCCGTCTTGCCGACGCCCGCCTCACCCACCAGTACGGGATTGTTCTTTGTCCGGCGAGACAGAATCTGCATCACCCGCCGGATCTCTTCGTCGCGACCGATGACAGGATCGAGTTTTCCTTGATGGGCGAGTTGTGTGAGGTTGCGCCCATACTTCTCGAGAACGTTATAGGTGTCTTCAGGTGTCTGCGATGTCACCCGCCGCGAACCCCGGATACTGGTCAGTGCGCGAAGAACCGCCTCCCTGTTGATCCCCTGAGCGGCCAGATAGCGTGAGATCTCCCCTGCAGTCGCGTCAGCCAGCGCCAGCAGGATGTGCTCCGTGCTCACATAATCGTCACGCAACGCCTGCGCTTCTCGATCCGCGGCCTGGAGCACGCGCGACAGCGCCGGCGAGATTCCCACCTGCGCCGCGGCTCCCTGGGCCCTGGGTTTCCTTGATAGGACCCTATCCAGGTCCAGCCGTAATCTCTGCGGGTCTGCGCCAAGCTCAAGCACAATGCGTGGCACCACCCCATCCGACTGCTCCAAGAGTGATTGCAACACGTGCTCAGGCTCGATCTGCGGGTTCCCGCGTTCAGTGGCCATGCGCTGCGCCCGGATCAGTGCCTGTTGTGTCTTCTCTGTGTAGTTGTTTGCTTCCATTGGACTCATCTCCTGAAGGCCCCAGCCCCAGTATGTGCGTAGATCCGTATAGCCGGTTTTGCCCTCTCCGGCGTCAGACTACCCGTCAGGCTAAATGGAGCCAGCAATACCAGTTTAGGCGTTGGGAATTAGAGTCGCGTTAGAACATCCTTAGAACAACATCGGAGCTAGGCGTGGGTTGACGCCCCATGCGCCGCATCTATAATCGCCTCCATTATGCGCACTATAGAACGCCACATCCCGTCATCGGTGTCATAGAGGAGGACTCATTATGGCAGGCAAACTTACGGTCGTTCCGGTAGAGACCGCCGCCGAAAGGAAGCAGTTCGTCCGTTTCCAGTGGGAAGTGTACAAAGGCGACCCATACTGGGTTCCGCCACTTCTGTCGGAACGCGATGCGTTCCTGGATCCTGAGCGGAATCCATTCCACCAACATGCCAAGGTCCGCTACTTTTCAGCGAGGCGTGATGGCAGGATGGTAGGCACGATTGCCGCCATCGTAAATCACAATCACAATGAGTACTGGAACGATGAGGTCGGCTTCTTTGGGCTGTTCGAGGTACTTCAGGACGAGGAGGCCGCTCACGAGCTTCTACGCACCGCCGAGGCGTTCCTGCGGGAAGAAGGCCTCGACGCCATCCGCGGCCCGATGAACTTCTCTACGAACGAGGAGTGCGGGTTGCTGGTCGATGGCTGGAACGGCCCCCCCGTCGTGATGATGACCTACAACCCACGCTATTACGTCGACTACATCGAAAGTGCTGGGTACACAACCGCGCAGAACCTGTTTGCTTACCTGTCTGATGTCCGCCAAGTCAAGCCCGATGGGACCGGACTCAATCCGAAGCTGCTACGCGTGGCAGAGCACGCCCGTCAGCGTTCGGATGTCACGATCCGCGCCATCGACATGGCCAACTTCAAGCGTGACGCGGGTTACTTCAAGGAGGTCTACAACCAAGCTTGGTCAAAAAACTGGGGGTTTGTGCCGCTCACCGATGCTGAACTCGATCATGAGATCAGTGCGCTCAAGCCCATCATCGATCCAGACACGATCTTCTTCGTATTCAAGGGCGATCGCCCTGTCGCCGCCGGCCTTCCCATTCCCGACCTGAACCAGGCATTGCATGGCGCCTATCCTCGCCCTGGCGTGCCCGAGTGGTGGACGATGGCAAAGATGCTCTACAACTGGAAGGTGAGGAAAAGGGTCACCACGATCCGAGCGTTTGCGGGAGGGGTCGTTGAGGAGTATCGTCCCCAGGGTCTTCACGCACTCATCATCGTCGAGACAATGAAACGGTGCGTACCGAAGTACAAAGATATCGAGTTCTCCTGGGTCCTGGAGAGCAACTTGCCCATGCGTCAAACCGCAGCCAACATGGATGGACGCCTCTACCGGACGTACAGGATCTATGAACGGAGCCTCTGAACCGCAGGCGTCACCCACAAGCCAGCAAGCCAATGAAACCACAGAGCGGCTCTCAATGAGAGCCGCTCTGTGCGTGCAGCGCAAGGCTAGCGTTACTTCGCTTAGTACTTACGAACGATCGGCCGATACGAATTGGGCTGTCGTGCCAGCATAATCTGGGACTCCTCCCGTCGGTGCCGCACCTCATCCAGGTCCAAACGCACGACGACGTATCCCTCCTCTGGCTCCTCAAGCGCTGCCAGCACCTCGCCCGCAGGCGATAGAACAGCGCTCTGACCCGCAAAAGCATAGGACGGCTCCTCACCGATGCGATTCGCCGCGGCGATGAAGATGTCATTCTCATAGGCGCGTGCGACGAGCAACGTGCGCCACATATCGACATCCTTGACCTGCCACGCCGCTGGCAGCAGGATGATCTCAGCGCCACTCAGCATCAGGCTCCGGGCCATCTCCGGGAAGGTCAGGTCCCAGCCCGTCATCACACCCAGGATACCGACTTCGGTCTCGATCGGCTTGATCTGGTAGCCAGGACGGAAGCTCAATCGCTCCTCCGCCGGCAAATGCACTTTGCGGTAGGTGCCCGCTACCTCACCATCGGGCGCGATCAGGACCGCTCCGTTGTAGAGTACGGTCTCAACATCCTCTTTCACTGCCATCCCGATCAGGACGTACACGCCAAAATCGGTAGCGTGCTGGCCCAGGATGTTCGTCACGGCACCGGGGACTCGCTGTGCCATCTGTGCAAAACGCGCGCCACCTTCATAGCCGGTCACGGACAACTCTGGGAACACGATGACGTCAACAGGCTGCTCCGTAGCGATCCGTGCGATCGTCTCCGACATCTTGCCAACATTGTCTTCCATCTTGGCAAGCTCCGGACGCATCTGCACCACGGCAACTTTCAACTCACGCATAGTCTCTCCTTATGGTCTCGTAATCTAGCAGGATCAGCACCGCGGGCCAATAGCTACTTTGGGCGTCGCATGTAGGTGAGAAGCGAGAACAGCTCGGGCGGCAAGAGGGACTCCACGCGCACTTCCTGAAGCGTCAGAGGATGTGGGAACCGCATCTCGCTCAGGTGCAGGAAGATGCGGTCGGGGAGCGCAGCCTGCCGTTTCGTGCCATAGACACGGTCGCCCACGATTGGGAACCCAAACCAGGCAAGATGCACCCGGATCTGGTGAAGGCGTGATGTCTGTGGTCGCACCAGCGTCACGGTGTAGTCACGGCCATCCTCTTTGAGATGCTGCTGGCCGCGGATGACAGTCACGGCGGGGCGTCCCTCGCGCGAAGCCGTAAGGCGCTCGCGCGCGCGCTTCGCATTTCCGATAGGCTGATCAATGGTGAACTCACCGCGGAGGTTGCCTTCAACCAGCGCAGTGTAGGTCTCGCTGACACGTTGTCGCTTGACGGATCGTCTCAGTTCCCGGTAGGTCGCCTCATCGCGGGCCGCCAGGACCAAGCCCGACTCGTCATCGCCTAACGTCGTAACGACGCCTGCCCGCCCCACACCCCCGATGTGCGCAGACTGTGGGTAGCGCTCCGCAAGGAGTTGGGGCACCGTCGCAGAAGCGATGCCGGACGACGCTGACCGGCGCGAAGGCCGGACAGGAATCCCCGCGGGTTTATCAACGACAATCACCGCGTCATCCTCATAGACCACGGTCAGGGTCAGTCCGGGCCTTGGTGCCGCCGCCTGTGCCGGCTCGACAGTGGGGAGGTGCACGCTAACAGTATCTCCAACCTCAAGGCGTTGCCCCGCGGTCTTGGCCCTCTCATCGTTGATGCGAATAGCACCACTGGTCACCAGCGAACGGATCAGGCGACGATCGAGCGCAGGCCAGGCAGCGACTAGCGCTTGGTCCAGGCGGGTCGCCTGCTCAATCGATAGCGTTTTCTCTTCAGGCACTGGCAAGGGTTCCCTCACGCTCGGCGAGTAATGAGTCAACCAACAGCACAGCGACACCGGCAACGATGGCGGCATCGGCTGCATTGAACACCGGCCATGTCGCAAGGGGCCATACGTTAACGTCTATGAAGTCAACGACGTGGCCACGCAGGACGCGATCGGCCAAATTCCCCAGAGCACCGCCTGACACCAGCCCCAAGGCCCCGTGCAGCCAGAGAGCGTCACCAGGCAGCGACCGCCGGAAGCTGAGGATGCCGATAATCACCACAAGTGACAAGATCGTGAACAAACGTGACAGGCCCGGAAACAGGCCAAACGCAACCCCCGTGTTCTGAACATGGGTAAGCGATAGGATCGGTGCAAGCCACCGTACGAGGTCCACTGACTCGTTGGCAGGCAGGGCAGCGATGATCCAGGCCTTCGTTACCTGATCAATGACCAAAGAAAGAGCAGCCATACCGAAGAAAGGGAGGCGGCTGCTGATGGAAGATGATCCCGCCGGAACTACCTGGGTAGTTCCACCCTCTGGCTGCCTCATCGCCTGAGTTCGCGACGCGACTGGCACTCCAGGCAATAGGCCGCCTCAGGTACGGCCTCTAGTCGGGCCAACTCGATACGGACACCACACGACTCACAGATACCATAGGTCCCGTCGTCGAATTTCTCCAGGGCTACCTCAACGTTGCGGTACGTGTGCTGCATCTGTTTAGCCAGGCTTAGGTCGCGCTCTTGCTCGAAGACCTCTGTGCCGGCGTCTGCCATGTGGTTGCTATAGCCAACGCCGTCCTCGCGCACCTCGCGCTGGACGTCGTCCAGCTGCGTGCGCAGCTCTTGCCGCTTCCCCTCCAGACGACGCCGAAGCTCGGCATAAGTTACTGGCATGCCCCTTCTCCCTAGTGTGCTGTCTGGCAATTCTACCCGAGATCAACAGGAAGACAAGA
Source organism: Anaerolineae bacterium (assembly GCA_034676785.1). Classification (GTDB taxonomy): domain Bacteria; phylum Chloroflexota; class Anaerolineae; order B4-G1; family SLSP01; genus PWVB01. The sequence goes on from JAXDDP010000130.1 coordinate 45,600, forward strand.
AACGCCGCATCCCCTTGCCACGTGACACCGGTTACGGTTCTGTAATCGCTCTGTAACCGCCGCTTCTGGAGCTCACGTTACAATGAGAACGAACGGGAAACGAAGCGTGGCTCTGGCTGTTGGGCCAGCTTGCCTGCTCGCCCATCGCATCTTGCTCAATCCGTAGAGGAGGAAGGACATGCAGAAGAAACGCTGGTCGCTGATACTGGTTATGGCTATGCTGCTCAGTCTGCTCCCGCAGGCTGTCCTGGCCCAGGCTCCCAATTACTATACATCGGTGATTGTGAGCGACGTCACTTCGGGTGCCCCCGTCGTGGGAGGGAGTTTCACCACCGACGTGAGCCTCTCGATCGTCAACAACGCGACGCCGATGCTAGGTGTGATGGGGGTCGACCTCTACCTCGGGTTTGATCCGGCGGTCGTCAATGTCGACGATGCGGACGACAACCCCGCCAACGGCGTGCAGGTCAACGTGTCCACCGGCTTCTTCGGCGGCGCCGTCGTGGTCGCGAAGAACATCGTGCTCCCGTACGGAGCGGATACCTGCCCAGGCGGCGGCTCGTGCGTTCATCTCGCGCTCAGCCATACGGGTACCCCGATCACCAACAAGACCGGCAAGATCGCTACAATCACGTGGGGAGGCCTGGCCGTAGGCCCCACGGGGCTGACAGTCCTGACTGACACCGTGCTGGCGGACGTCGATGGTAACACCGTGCCAATCAATAGCACCTCAGTGCCCGCCATCTCGATCGTCGCAGCTGGCACGATCACAGGTCGCGTTGAGGA
>JAXDDP010000095.1:0-48052 GCA_034676785.1 Anaerolineae bacterium
GCAAGCCCGCCAGCTACGGCTATGAAGAGGTCGATGCCCAGACGTTCGCCGAGTGGGGCGTGGATTTCCTGAAGTACGATTTCTGCTATGCCCCCGCAGGCATCGACGGCCCGATGCTCTACCAGCGCATGGGCCAGGCGCTTCGCGCGACCGGCCGGCCAATCCTCTATAGCCTGTGCGAGTGGGGTAGCCACAAGCCGTGGGAGTGGGGTGTCCGGACGGGCGGGCATATGTGGCGTACCACGGGCGACATCAACGACTCGTGGGACTCCATCGTCAAGATCGGCTTCGAGCAGCAGGTCGGCCTGGAAGCGTACGCCGGCCCGGGCCACTGGAATGACCCCGACATGCTCGTCGTCGGGATGTACGGAAAGGGCAACGTCGCCCACGGCGGTTGTACGGACGCCGAGTACCGCAGCCATTTCGCGCTCTGGTGCCTGATGGCCTCGCCCCTGATGATCGGGTGTGACGTCCGTGCGATGAGCCCTGCCACGAGGACGATTCTCCTGAACTCCGAGCTGATCGCCGTCAACCAGGATCCCCTGGGCGTGCAGGGCTATCAGGTGGGGCGCGTTCCGTGGGCGTCGGACATCGCCGTCACCTGGGCCAAGCCCTTGCTCGATGGCTCGATTGCCGTGGGTCTGTTCAACCTCGGCGAGCGTGACGGAAGACGCATCGCTGTCGCGTGGGAGACGTTGGGCCTGCACGACCGTCGACCCTGCAAGGTGCGCGACCTCTGGGCTCATGAGGATCTCGGTACCCACACCGGCAGCTTTGTTGCCCGCGTCGATCGCCACGACGTGATGATGCTGCGGCTTACCCCCACCAACGCCTGAGCGCAAGGAGGCCATCCAATGGAGAACCAACGCCGGTCCGCTGTGGAGTTGCCGTTTCGTCAGATCCACCTCGATTTCCACACGAGCGAGGCCATCGATGGGATTGGCGCGGACTTCGATGCTGACGCGTTCGCCGACACTCTGGCGCGGGCGCACGTCAACTCGATCAACGTTTTCGCGCTCTGCCACCACGGATGGCTCTACTACGACACCGAGGCCTTCGCAACGTATCGTCATCCCTATCTCGAGACCAACCTGCTGAAGGAGCAGATCGAGGCATGCCACGCCCGGGGAATCGCTGCGCCCATCTACATCTCGGTGCAGCGAAACCAACAGCTCATGGAGGAGCATCCCGAATGGCGCGTGATGGAGGCCGATGGGCACCTCTTCGGACCCGGCCCCTATGAGGATGGGTTCCGTCATCTGCTCTGCCTCAACACGCCCTACGTCGCCTGGCTCAAGGCCCTCGTCAGCGACGTGATGGCCAGCGTTCCCGTCGATGGCTTCTGGTTCGACATCGTCGATGCGCGTGACTGCTCGTGCCACTTCTGCCGCCAGGGCATGCTGGCTCAGGGGTTAGAGCCCTCACGGGTGGAGGACCGGATGGTCTATGCCCGGCAGGTGTTGGATACCTTCGTGCACGAGATGTCGGCCCACGTGCGCGCGACCAAGCCCGACGCCCTGATCTTCTACAACGCCGGGCACGCGGGACCGCACCATCGCCCAATTCTGGACGCTTTCAGCCATCTCGAGCTCGAATCTTTGCCGAGCGGGGGGTGGGGGTACCTCCACTTCCCGATTGCCGCGCGCTTCGTGCGCAACCTCGGCGTCGACTACCTGGGGATGACGGGCAAGTTTCACACCTCGTGGGGTGACTTCCACTCCTACAAGAACGAAGCCGCCCTCGCCTTTGAGTGCTACCATATGCTGGCGCTCAATGCCAAGGCCTGCGTGGGCGATCAGCTCCACCCGCGAGGCGTTCTCGATCCGGCGACCTACGACCTGATCGGCAAGGTCTACGCTCAGGTGGAGGCGAAGGAGCCGTGGTGTGCTGGTGCGGAGCCGGTGGTCGACATCGGCGTTCTGACGCCCGAGGAGTCCGATCCAGCCCTGCATCGCAACGACGTCGATTTCCGCCCGATGATGGGTGTGGTGCGAATGCTGCAGGAGGGCAAGCACCAGTTCGACATGATCGATTCGCAGAGCGACTTTGGGCGCTACCGGGTGCTTGTGCTGCCGGACAAGGTTCCAGTTGGCGATGTGCTGGCTGCGAAGCTGCAGGCTTATGTCGATGCCGGCGGCGCCGTGATCGCCAGCTTTGCGTCGGGGATGAACCCGGCTCAGACGGCGTTCACCTGGGATGCTCTGGGGATCACGCTCGCCGGGGAGGGGCCTCGCGATCCCTTGGGCGCACTGGCGCGGGGTCGCGAGTATACGGCCCACAACTATGCAGAGTACCTTCTGCCGCAGGCTGGGCTGGCAAGAGGGCTGCCGGCCACCGAACACGCGATGACCATGCGTGGGATGGAGATTGCGGCAGCCGCCGGGACGGAGGTCCTTGCTGACGTGGTGGCGCCTTACTTCGACCGCACCTACAAGCACTTCTGCTCGCACCGCCAGGCGCCGTCGTCCGGAAGGGTGACGCATCCCGGCGTCGTGCAGAACGGGCGTGTGATCTACTTCAGCCACCCCATCTTCAGCCAGTATCAGACCAAGGCGCCGCGTTGGTGTCGGGTGCTGTTCCTCAACGCGCTCGAGCGGTTGCTGCCCGACCCACGCGTGCGCGTTGAAGCACCAACCGCAGCGATCGCGAGCCTGAATCGCCAGCCCGATCTGGACCGTCAGGTGCTGCACCTGCTGCACTATGTCCCGGAGCGCAGGGGTGAAGCCTTCGATGTCGTCGAGGATGTGGTTCCGCTCTACGGGGTCAGGGTGTCGATCAAGGTCGATGGGCCTGTGGACCGTGTGGCCCTGGTTCCCCAGGGCGAGGCCCTGACCTTTGACCTGCAGGATGGCCGCGTTGTGTTCACAGTGCCCAAGGTTGATGGGCACCAGATGGTGGAGATCGTGTGATCGGGGGGGACCTATGAAGCCAAAACGCGTTGCACGGCGGCTTAACAGAAACTACGATCGCGGTCAGGCGCTTGGCCGGAAGCTGCGTGAGATTCTGTTGGGCAGAAGGAGTGGTGCTGGATCGGCCAAAGAGCCGCGCCGGCGTGGCTGTTTGTTCAAGTTCTGAATCGCTGGTTTCGCTGAGGGCGCTGATTGCGCGGACGCCCCCTGTACCGGGGCGCCGGGGTAGCTCTGGACCGCGGGCTGCGCAGATATGCGAATGCTAGTGCATAGTTATGCTGATGTCTGGGGTTCGTAGGTGCGAGGCCAATCGTTCCGGTGCCTCAGCTGGCGCGCCCAGCAGACGCGCCCAGCAGACTGGGCGGGGGCAGAACCGCTGAAGCGGTTACTACGAACCAACTTAGCTGGCCGCCAGAGTGATGGCAACGGAGTTGCCCCAGTCACTCGCGGTACGGACCTCTGGCAAGACTGTCTGGGTAAGGAGAGCCAATGGTGACTCTGCGTGATATGGTTCCGACGCCTGATGATCGGCGCACGCCGGACTTTCGGCGCACGCCGGACTTTCGGCGCACGCCGGACTTTCGGCGCATGGTCGACGTCGCTTATAACCGCCGGCCTGACCGGCTACCGGTCTATGAGCATCTCATCAACGTTGCTTTCATGGAGAAGGTCACGGGCACGCAGTTCGGTGACCTGGCCGGTGGCGATGATGCCGACCTGGTGCGCTTCTTCGAACACTACTGCGGCTTCTACCACGCGATGACCTATGACACGGTCTCCTTCGAGGTCTGCATCACCGAGATCCTGCCGGGCGGCGGGGCGCTGCTGGGGGAGCATCCGGGCCCGATCCAGAACCGGGCGGACTTCGAGCGCTACCCCTGGGATGAGTTGCCCACTCTCTTCTGGGCCGCAGCGGACCGGCGCTTCAGAGCGCTGGCTGCCGCCATGCCGGCGGGCATGAAGGCGCTGGGGGGCGTGGGAAACGGTGTCTTCGAGGTCAGCGAGGACCTGGTCGGTTACGAACATCTGGCTTATATGGCTCACGACGATCCCGAGCTCTATGCAGCGCTCTACCGCAGGATCGGCGACCTGATGGTCACGCTCTGGACCGAGTTCCTGCAGCGCTACAGCGATCTCTTTGCGGTCTGTCGTGTTGGCGACGACCAGGGCTACAAGGTGAGCACACTGGTGGCACCACGGGTCATTCGTACCCACATCGTGCCCCAGTACCGGCGTGTGATCGAGCTGGTTCACCAGGCCGGGCGCCCTTTCCTCTGGCATTCGTGCGGCAACATCTTCGCGATCATGGATGATATGATCGACGCGGGGATCGATGCCAAGCACTCCAATGAGGACGTCATCGCGCCCTTCGGAACCTGGATCGAACGGTTTGGCGATCGCATTGGTCTCGTCGGCGGCATCGACGTCGATATCCTTTGCCGCGAGGATCCCCAGGGCGTCTTCGAGCGCGCGGTCGAGATGGGGCGACGGTTCCGCTCTCAGGCGCGGGGTTACGCGCTGGGCTCGGGGAACTCCATCCCGGACTATGTGCCCGTCGACGGGTATCTGGCGATGATCCGCGCAGCTGAGGCGCTCCGTGCAGAGGAGCACGCTGCTTGACAGCGCCCTGGCGGCGGCTGGGAGGAGGAAGAGCGTGACGGCAGTGGGCTACACTAACGTGGTGCTGATCCTCGCCGATGGTCTCGGGTGGGGCGACGTGGGGTTTGGCGGGAATCGTTACGTGTCGACGCCTGTTCTCGACAAGCTTGCCGCAGATGGCATCGTGTTGTCGCAGCACTATACGGCCTCGCCCGGTTCGGCTGCGGCGCGCGCCAGCCTGCTCACCGGGCGCTATAGCCAACGCACCGGGGCGCTCAGCGGCGAGTCTAACCGGGGGCTTGATCGTTTCTCGCTTGGCGAAGCGACGCTTGCTGATCTGTTCGGGACGGCTGGATATGCGACCGGAATGGTCGGTAAGTGGCACAACGGGCTCTTCGATCTGCACTACCACCCGAACCGCCGTGGGTTTGATGAGTTCGTGGGCTTTCAGAATGGCGAGACGGACTACTTCGGCTGGGCCATCGAGGCCAATGGCAAACCGAGCTTCGGCGATGGACGCTATTTGACTGACGTGTTGACCGAAGGGGCCGTGGGCTTCGTGGATCGGCACCATCAGGAGCCGTTTTTCCTCTATGTTGCCTACAACGCCCCGAGCCGCCCACTCCAGGCGCCTGAGGCCGAGGTGCGTGCCTGGCGCGAGATGGGACGGTTCAACGAGGCAGTCTGTCGGCTCTATGCCATGATCCACCACCTCGACAACGGTGTCGGGCGCATCCTGGAGTCCCTGGCCTATCACGGGCTCCAGGACAATACGCTCGTGTTGTTCACGAGCGCATGCGGCCCATGGTTAGGCAACGAGCGCCTGGGCGATGGTCGCTCGATGAGCCTGCAGCGCTACAACGGGGGGCTCCGCGGCATGCGCGGTGAGGTGCTGGAAGGCGGCATCCGCGTGCCCACGGTTGTCCGGTGGCCCGCGGGACTGGGGTCCACATCCCAGGGTGGGGCGGCGCGTGCTGGGACGCCGGTCACCGTCGACGCGATGATCCACTTCTGCGATTGGCTGCCGACACTGACCGCAGCTGCGGGCGTGACCGCGCGCCCACCCAATGCCCTGGATGGCATCAACGTGCTGCCCGTGCTACAGGGTACCTCGAGTACCGTCATCGAGAAGCGTTTCTGGCAGTACAACCGCTATGATCCGGTTCCCAACTGCAACGCCGCTGTCCGAGATGGTCCCTGGAAGCTCGTGTGGCCTGCGATTCCGTCTGCCATGGCCCGGCTTCCGGTAGACGAGGTCTGGCGGCGGGGCATGATTGGGGTACCGCACTTTGAGATGGCGATCGACACGTCTGCCATTCACCGGACCGTGCCGCCGCCCGCGAACCCTGAGCTCTATCGCATTGATGAGGATCCTGGCGAGAAGCAGGACCTGTCCGCCCGCTTCCCCGATCGTCTGCGCGCGATGCAGCAGGATCTTGAGCGCTGGTTCGAGGACGTTCACGCCGAGCGCCGCTCACTACCCGACGTCTGGCGTGGCGCGCGCTGAGAGCTGGCCATCGCCTTGCTGTGGGCAGGACAGCAGTCGCCTTGACCATGATCTTACGCTGAGGCATGCATTCTATGAGTGAGTTGCTTGAGTCCCCAGTCGCAGACGAGACGCGTATCGCGGCCCTTCGGGAGCGCGTCTTATCCACCAAGAACGGCGCTCAACTGAATCAGCTCCGTGAAACGCCCCTGGTCGACGCACGATCGCTGCGCGCTTCTGAGAGCGAGCCCTCTTGGTCCGTCCGCCGTGGCCTCCTGACGCGAGACCGGCTGGCTGCAATGCGCTTCGAGATCGATGATCTCGAGTTGCTGGTGGGGCGCTTGAGCCAGGCGGATGTCGTTGTTGGCGATGGCGCCAACGGCGACGTCGAGGCTGCTCGAGCTTACCTCGCACGTTATACGCTCAACTTCCCCGGGCAGACAGGCCATTGCGAGCTGGATCTCGGTCCTCTGATGCAGGTCGGTCTCGATGGGCTTGCCCAGCAGATTCGCGGGCGGCGCAACGCCTCCCTCGGGACCGCTAGCAGTGCCGATCCGTCTGTGTATGCGAGCTTCCTGGCTGCGCTGGAAGGTCTGTCGCTCATGATCGAGCGGGCAGCGGCGATGGTGGCGGCTGCGGCGCCCGGAGCGCCACCAGCGCGCCAGCAGGAACTGCGGGTGCTGGCCAGCGCTTGCCGCGCCATCGCTCACCGCCCACCGACCTCCTTTCTGGAAGCGATCCAGCTTCTCTGGTTCGTCTTGGTGGGCGTGATGAACGCCGATCGTGCCTGGTTGGTTGTTCCCGGGCATCTCGATCGGACGCTCTGGCCTTTCTATGAGGCGGATCTTGCCCGTGGCGTCCTCACGCCAGAGCGTGCGCTGGTTCTTATCGAGCACCTCTACATCGCCGTGAATGCCTACGTGCCCGATGGTCTTGCGATGTCGGTGATGGTGGGGGGACGTGACGCTGAAGGCAAGGATGTTACCAATCCATTGTCGCATCTGTGTCTGGAGGCGCTACGCCGGACGCGCATGATCTACCCCACGGTGGGGGTCTGCTGGCACGAGGGAACGCCTGCGGACCTTGTTGACCTCACCATTGACCTGATGGGCCACGGCTATCCGACGCCTGCCTTCTTTGGCGATGCGACAATTCAGCGCGGGCTGAGTGCGCTCAACGTGCCGTCTGAGGAGTCCTGTCGGTACATCAACTCCACTTGCGTAGAGATCACGCCCTCGGGCGCCAGCAACGTCTGGGTAGCGTCGCCCTATTACAACACCTGTGGCTTGTTGCTCGAGGAGATGGCGGCACAGGCGGAGCGGCCTGCCGCGACCTTTGACGCCTTCGTGCGGGCCTACTACCGGCGGCTGACCGCCGCGGTTGCCACGGGTGTCGCTGAGCAGAATGCGGCTCGCCGTGCCCGTGCCGCCGGGATGCGTCGTCCGCTTCAGAGCATCTTCACACGTGACTGCGTCGCGCGTGGGCAGGATATTGAGTCAGGCGGTGCGCGCTATAACTGGGTGGAGTGCTCGTTCATCGGACTTGCCAACTTGGCGGATTCGCTTTACATCATCCGCCAGGAGGTCTACAAGCAGCAGCGGATGACCCTGGGACAGCTCAAGGCGGTGCTGGATGCGAACTTCGAGGGACTCGAGGCGACGCGCCAACGTTTCCTCAACGCCTATCCCAAGTATGGGCAAGAGAACGCCGAAGTCGACACCCTGTTTCGGATGACTATTGCGATCCTGACTCAGATCTGCGCCGGCTTTTCGATGGAACCCGACGGAAGTCCCTACGTGCCCGGCGCCTTCGCATGGGTCATGCACGAGCAACTCGGGCGTCAGACCGGAGCAACGCCCGACGGCCGGCGTGCGGGATTTCCGTTTGCCGATGGGTGCGGCCCAGCTCAAGGGCGTGAATCCAGCGGCCCTACCGCCGCGGTCCTCTCGGTCACCGGGTGGGACCACAGTCGGATGATCGGCGGGTTGGCCTACAACCTGAAGTTCAACAGCTCCCTGTTCCGGTCATCGGACGGCTATGCAGGCCTCAAAGCATTGATCCTGACCTATCTGCAGCGCGGCGGGTTCGAGGTTCAGGTGAATGTCGTCGACGGTGAGACGCTCAAGGCTGCCCGCGCGCACCCCGAACTATACCGCGACCTGATCGTGCGCATCGGTGGCTATGCAGATTACTTCACACGACTGTCGCCAGAGATGCAGGACGAACTCATCCTACGGACAGAGTTCGATGGGTTCTGAGGCGGTTAGACTGGGACGCGTAAATCCAGGGGTGCATGCGCGACGAAGGCCTCTCGGGCCAGATCGCTAGTGCGACCACCACAGGTGGGGTGTATGGCAGATCGGTTGGCACTGTTTGGTGGGCAGAAGACGGTTACGTTACCGCAGGACGATCGATGGCCTCTGTTGGGCCAGGCTGAGATTGATGCCGTCGTCGCGCTGATGCGCGAGGGTCGCATTTCGATCGGCGATGGCTCAGGCCCTATCGGTGGGCTCGAGAAAGCATTCGCTGAGTACACCGGTGCACGCTTTGCCCTGATGCACAACAGCGGGACAGCAGCCCTGCATGCCGCCTACTATGGCGTCGGCGTCGGCCCTGGAGACGAGGTGCTGGTGCCGACTTACACCTGGCATGCCACTGCAGGCGCGGTCGTGATGGCCAATGGCGTGCCGGTGTTTTGCGAGAGTGATCCGCGCACGCTCAATATCGATGTCAAGGATGCCGCGCGACGAATCACCTCAAGGACTAGGGCGATTGCCGTCGTCCATATGTGGGGCAATGTCGCCGATATGGATGCGGTGATGGCGTTGGCGGAGACACATGGCCTCGCGGTGGTCGAGGACTGTTCCCACGCGCACGGCGCCACCTGGCGTGGCAACCACGTGGGTACGATCGGTCATGTCGGTGCTTTCAGCTTGCAGGGCAGCAAGGTGCTGGTCGCAGGTGAGGGCGGGATGCTGATCACCGACGATCCCACGATCTACGATCGCGCCCTCGTCCTGGGCAACCACGGCCGGATCCAGTACCACGCCCACGACGATGCCATGCGCGACCTGACGACAGGCCTGGGCTTCAAGTACCGCCCGCATCCGTTGGGAGCAGCCATCGCGCTGGAGCAGTTCAGGAACCTGGACGCATGGAATGTGGGGCGACGCGACAACTTCGATTACCTGATGGCCGGCCTGAGCGACCTGCCGGCGATCGCGGTAACCCACACGCCGGACCACGCGCGGCGTGGCGGCTACTACGGCACGCGCATTCTGTACGATAGTGCAAAGCTCGTTGGCATCTCACGGGGGGCCCTCCTCAAAGCCCTGCGTGCCGAGGGTGTGACGGTAGACATTGAGCGTTACCCTCTGCTTCACCTGACGCCTTACTATCGCCAGCGACAACGGGCGTATGACGGCTATCTGGCACCGGTCGTCCGCTCGGACTACGACGACGTGCCCTACGAGCCGGGCGACTTCCCCGGTACCGAGGCCTTCCACGAGCAACTCCTGGCGCTGCCGGTCTTCACCTCGCCGCAGTTCGCGCTTCTCGACCAGATCATCGAGGCTTTCCACAAGGTCATGGCTGGCACGAATGTCGAGGATCTCAAGGACGCTGAGGAGCGCGGTGACCCGGTGCTCTTTGATTGATCGTGGCTGATCTGACCCACCGCGAGGTGCTTTTCACTGCCCACACGGAGGCGCGCGACCTGGCGCTCTCCGAGATCGAGGCAGTCGTCCCGGGGACTGTGCACCGTGGCTGGCTCGCGCCCGATGTGGGGTGGGCTACCCTCGCCGGTAGTTGGCCGGATCTTGTGACGCGGTTCACCCAGCGTTCGCCGATCTTCTGCCGGCATATCTGCCCGGCGCAAGTGCGGGTCCCGATCGGGCAAGTGACTGAGGACCTCGATGTGCTGGCGCGTGCGACCACGCCGCTCGCCGAACTCCTGGGGCCCGAGCCCTTCTCGGTGCAGACCCGGTTGCTGGGCAACGACTGGCCCTACGGACCCTTCGACGTCAACACGCGCCTCGCGGAGGTGTTTGCTGCGGGTGGCGCCCCCGTAGATGTGCGCCGCCCGGTACAGGTCGTGTCCGTGGCCTTGACACAGGCTGAGGCGTTCCTCGGGGTGTCGCGGGCTGTTGATAACCTGAGCGACTGGGCGGGCGGCGCACGTCGCTTCCGGCGTGATCCCGACCAGATCAGCCGAGCCGAGTTCAAGCTACTCGAGGCGATCGAGATCTTTGGCCTCGATCCGCCTGCGGACGGCCTGGTGCTCGATCTTGGGGCAGCGCCGGGTGGCTGGACGCGGATCATGCGCTCATTCGGCGCCGCTGTCGTCGCTGTGGACCCTGCGGATCTGGCGCCGGCTCTGGCTCGCGACCCGGGGGTCCGTCACGTACGTGGGCTGGCGCAGGCCTACTTGCCGACGGCGCGCCAGCAGTTTGCCGCCATTGTCAACGACATGCGGATGGATGCCCGCGACTCCGCGCGTCTGATGGGGATGGCTGAGCAGGTCCTCGATCCCACAGGGTGGGCCGTCATGACGCTGAAGCTCCCGAAGGAGGGCACCTCCCAGGTGCTTTCGGCAGCGTTGGCGGTGCTCCGCAGGTTCTATATCGTGACCGGCGTGCGCCAGCTCTTCCATAACCGTAGCGAGGTCACCGTGGCCATGCGGTCACGATCCGCGCCTCGACCGGCGAGCCGTGGCTGATATGTACGCACAACGTACTTGACGCCTCGACACCTCGAACGCCGGCTTCAGGTACGCAGTCCCACAGACGCGAGGCGCTGACGTCAGCCGAGGAACGTGCCTGCACGGAGCTCCTCAAAGGCGCGCCGCAGTTCCTCCTGCGTGTTCATCACGATGGGGCCATACCACGCGACCGGTTCCTGCAGCGGAATGCCCGAGACGAGGAGAAACCGGATGCCATCGTCACCCGCGTGCACCACGACCTCATCGCCCGGGCCGAAGCGCACCAGCGAGCGATTGTCGGCCTGTGAGGGGGGCGTCGTGTCGGCCCATGCGACCGGTTCTGTGGGAACGGCGAGCGGCCCTGAGGCGTTGCAGAAGCTGCCCGCGCCCGCGAAGACATAGGCGAAGGCGTTCCGTGCAGGCTCAACTGGGATGCTCTTCTGTGTCCGCGGAGGCACACAGACGTCGAGATAGATCGGCGCTGCCGCCACACCATCGACCGGCCCCGAAGTCCCGCGGAAGCTACCGCACACGACGCGGACCTCAGTGCCGTCGTCGTCCGTGACGACCGGAATCTCGGCAGCAGTCACCCCCTGGTACCTAGGGTCCATCATTTTGAGCCTTGCCGGAAGATTGGCCCATAACTGGAAGCCGTGCATTCGTCCGGCAGCATCGCCCTTCGGCATCTCCTGGTGGATGATGCCTTTGCCCGCTGTCATCCATTGCACGTCGCCCGGCCCGATCACCCCACTATTGCCGAGACTGTCGCCGTGCTCGACGGTTCCAGCAAGCACGTAGGTGATCGTCTCGATGCCACGGTGTGGATGCCAGGGGAATCCCGACAGGTAGTCACGCGGAATGTCGTTGCGAAAGTCGTCCAGGAGGAGAAACGGATCGTGGGCCGCCGTGTCACCGAACCCAAAGGCGCGCCTCAGGTGAACGCCGGCTCCTTCGAGCGTCGGTTTGGCTTTGGTGATCTGTGCTACGGATCGAGTCGTCATGTCTGGTTCCTCCTATGCAGAGCCTCGGGTCGTTCAATCGGTGAAACGCCAGCGTAGATGGTCTGCCCGCCCCAATTCAGTATAGCACAGAGGCGAGCTGGTCGGAGCCCAGGTAACGGCAGGCGTTCACGCGTCATGAGAATGCAGGCGTCTGGCGGACGCGCTCCTGAGGCAGTCCATACGAGCCAGGATGCCGTGGCCTTTCACTGTGCCATTTCGGTATAGAATGTCGTCAGCACTGTCCCGCCATTTGTGAGCGAGATTCTGCACATGGAGGATGGGTGATGACACCACGCGAGATCGTCCGCCGCGCGATACGCTTTGAGGGGCCAGAACGCCTGCCGTACAACCTACCCGATCCCTACGGCACGGACCTTGCCTGGACAGGCATGACGCCATCGCCCGACGCACGCCCACGGCAGGGCATCGACGAGTGGGGGGCTGTTTGGGAGAACATTGGCGTCTCGAACCTTGGCGAGGTCAAGGATGTACCCCTCAAAGATTGGGATGACTGGGACTCCCTCTCCATTCCCGACATTCGTGAGCCCCGTCGGTGGGAAAGCCTGCCATGGGCGCGCGAGGCTGCGGGTGACAGGTTCCTGATCGGCAGTGGGATCTCGCTCTACGAGCGCACGCACTTCGTGCGAGGACTCGAAAACGTCTGGATGGATATCTACCTCGAGCCCGAGAGGCTGGGGCGTCTGATCGATGTGCTCGTCGACATGAACCTCTACGCTATCGAGCGCTACGCCGAATCCGCAGTCGACGGGTATATGTTCTGCGATGACTGGGGGCTCCAGCACCGGCTGATGATCTCGCCTGCTTCGTGGCGCGAGATCTGGAAACCGCGCTACGCCCGGGTCTATCGAGCTGCGCACGACGCCGGCCTCATGACGCTGTTGCATAGTTGCGGCGACATCACGCAGATTCTGGATGACCTCATTGAGATCGGTCTGGACGTGATCCAGATGGATCAGCAGGAGAACATGGGCCTCGACCTTCTGGGGGAGCGGTTCGGTGGAAGGATCACGTTCTGGTGCCCTGTCGATATCCAGCAGACGATGGTGCGCGGCACGCTCGACGAGATCCGCGCTTACTGCGGCAGGTTGGTGCGGACGCTCGGGCGACCCGAAGGAGGCTTCATCGCGCAGTGGTACAGTGATCCCGCGGGTGCCGGGCATCGACTTGAAGCCATCGAGGCAATGAGTGAGGAGTTCGTGCGGTTGAGCACGGCGGGGAGAGGGTAACGTAGGACAGGGATCACGCGAGGGTAGAGGCCCACTCAATGGCCGTTACACCGGGAGGAATGACCAATGGAGACTGCGGCGAAGATGACGTTGGACGAGGCGCACCTTGAGTTCGCCAAGCAGACGAACGGTGAGGTGTGGAAGCTTCTGGAAAAGGATGGTCGGTCGCAGGATGACGATCGCGCTATGGTGACTGCTGCGTTCGCATCGCTCTATCACTGGTCTCTTGTGGGCAGGCCGGTGCACCGTCAGCGCGGTGAGTGGCTGATCGCCCACGTGTTCACCGTGTTGGGCGATGTGCAGCCTGCATTGGCTTACGCAGAGCGCTGCATGGCGACTACCGAGGCGTTCAATGACCAGATGGCGGACTTTGACCTGGCCTATGCCTACGAGGGACTTGCCCGGACCCACGCTCTCGCGGGCCACGCCGACGAGGCCCGGCGTTACCTCGCGCAGGCACGCCGCGCTGGCGATGAGATCCTGGATCCCGACAGCCGGACCATCTTTGAGAATGATATCGAAGCGGGCAACTGGTACGGAGTTCACTGAGGCGTGCGCTTTGGGCGGTGGAGCTTCCCGCTCGCCAGCCCTCGATTCCCGAAGCCGGACGAAAGTGCATTCAGGAGGGCGTATGACAACGGGTCAGTCGGTGAACGAACGGATCTATATGGTCATCCGGCAGGTGCCGGAGGGTAAGGTCACGACGTATGGACAGATCTCCAAGATCGTTGGCACGGTGAGCGCTCGACAGGTCGGCTATGCTCTGGCTGCGGTCCGCGAAGGCATGAACGTGCCGTGGCAACGGGTGGTCAACAGCCAGGGCAAGGTGAGCCTCCCCGGCAGCGAGCAACAGCGGCTGTTGGAGGCTGAGGGTATCGAGTTTAGTGCTCAGAGTCGCATCGATCTCAAACGTTTCGGATGGTCGGGGCCAGACGATGAATGGCTTGAGGCCAATGGTTTTGACGTGACCTGGTACTGGAGTCGTTAGGGGTGCCGTGAAGGGCTGGCTCTTCTTGCGCGATTTCCAGGCGCGACTAGAATCCTTAGTCAGAGATGGCCGAGGCTTAAGGAGAGATTGATGGCCCGACACCGCGAGTTGGCCTGTGTAGAAGGTGACCCGAACCAGATCGATTCGTTCATTGCGTGCCTTGTCGCCGTACTGCACGCCTGGGACCGTCCGGTCAGCTATGACTGGGTCGCGGGGCTCTCGGGGGTATCCTTCTCGCCAGTGCTCGACGAGGGTGAGGCATGCACCGCCTGGTGGATGGAAGCCGGGTCGGAGTCGCGAATCGGTTTCCTGGGCTGCGCTCTGGGCTTCACCGTTGATCGGGTAACGCGCGATGTGCCGTGGGATGATGCAGCGCGCGCTGCTTTCGCGGCGAGCGGGCTGCTTCCTGGACCTCACGAGCAGCACTTTGCCCGACTTCGTGCCGCCTACGACCGCGGGGATGCCATCCTGCTCCGAACCTGGCCCGCATGGAGCGTTCTGACGGGGTGGAGCAACGACCTTGATGAGCTGCGGTTTGCCACGGTTCCTGGATTTGGCGATCTCGTGAAATCAGTCTGGGGGCCGGCGAAGGCCCAGTTGGGGTATTTGCTCAACCCGATCGAGCCCTGCAAGCCCCTTGAGCAGGCGCTTGCCGGCGCGTTGCGCTTTGGGGCCAAGGTCGCCCGAGGACGAGGCCCCGAGGAGGGGCTGAGCTACGGGCCCGCACTCTACACCGCCGCCGCGGCCCGGATGGCTGACAGCGAGTTTTGCCCGTCGTGCGGCGCCTCTGGAGATAGCTGTGCGCACCGAACGCTGATGCGGATGCTGGGCACCCAGCAGAGCGCGGTCGGTTTTCTCGAACACGCCCGGGAACTCGCTGGCGACGACCTGCCGTGGGGGAAAGGCATCGCTACGTTCGAGGCGATGGCCGAGATCTCAGGCGTGTACTGCGACTGGCAGGATTTCCACACGCGCTGGCCCGACGACGCGTTCCGCGCTGACCTGAGTCGCGACTTCCATGCTCTCGCGGACTTGCAGCTCCAGGCGGCAGATGCGCTTGCTGAGCTGTCAGCGGCGTGCGACGAGCATCTGGCGGCGTGACGGGCGTATCCTAGACCTCACCGCTCCACAGACGCTGCATATCCTCGCACGTCTCGAGCAGGGCATCGAGCTTGCCGCAAGCGACGATCTGACCCTCTCTCATCACAATGATCTGGTCGGCCCGCCGCAGTGCCGGACGCCGATGACTCACGACCAGGCAGGTGACGCCCCGTTCGCGCAACGTGTCGACCCGCTGCCAGAGAAGCTGCTCCGTTTCCGCATCCAGGGCGCTCGAGAGATCATCGAAGACGAGCAACTCCGGTTGGCGGACGAACATCCGGGCAGCTGCCACGCGTTGGCGCTGACCTCCCGATAGCCGCACGCCTTTCACTCCTAGCACGGTGTCGAGGCCGGCTGAAAGCTCCCCAATGTCAGCGTCCAGCACCGCCAGCCAGATGGCCTTCTCCAGGGCCTTACGATCTTCGACCAATCCCATCAGGATGTTGTCTCGCAGCGTTTCGCTGAACAGCAGCGACACCTGTGGCGTGTAGGCACTGCGTGGTGGAACGAAGAACCTGGAGGGCCGGTCGACGGGCCGTCCATTCCAGTAGATTGCTCCCTTGGTTACTCCCCCGGCTGCGCCCGGGTCACCCAACAGCCCCAGCAGAGCTCGCACCAAGGTTGTCTTCCCGGAACCTACCCGCCCGGTGATCACAGTGAACGACCCGGCCTCAAGGTGAAGGTCGACATTTCGGATGCCACGGTCCGTCTCCGGGTAGGTGTAGGCCAATCCCTGGACATCGAGACCTGCAAGGCGGTCTACCCCCAGGTTCTGAGGCATCGCCCCATCGTCTGCCGGGGCGACGCCGGTGGGGTACGCGACGAGCTGCGCGGGTGATGCTCCTGGCATCAGGTCGATGAGCCGCCGCACGCTTACGCCAACCTGCTTGTACCATGCCAGTTTGCCGCCGAAGGCCGATGGGAACTCCGTCACGTAAGCAAGGTAGACCATGAAGAGCGCCAGATCGCCCACGCTCATCGGCGACTCACCACGGTGAACCGCACGTGCGATCAGCATGAGGACGAGACCCGTGCCCAGGCTGGCTGTGTTCCTGTACGCGGAGTTCAACACGGTGCTGAAGACCCGGTCCTTGACGATGGCCCTTCCGCGCGTATCGCCGAGCTGGCGAAAGCGCTCTACGATCTTCGACTCTGCCGTAGCCACCTGGATGGCCTGCACAGCCCCATAGATCTCGCCGATGAACCCCGAGACATGTGCAGTGGCATCGCGACTGGCGAGCCGCAGGGCCTCGACCTTCCCGGTTGCCCAGTTGCTGATGGCCATGGCGACCAGGAGTGGCACGAAGGCCACCCCAGTAATCCAGGGATCGGTCCGCACCATGATCACGGCGGCGATGATAGCGAAGACTCCGAAAGCCAGTGTCAGGAGCGACTCTGCCATGAAAATGCCAATCTCGACAACATCGTCTCTGAACCGGCTGACGGCGTCCCCGGGAGAGGTCGGTACTGCTCTGGCCCCTGGCCGAGAGAGAATGTGCGCAAACAGATTGGTGCGCAGCAGCGTCGTCAGGTTGTACTGGAAGTTGAAATAGACCACGACGTCGCCGAAGATAGCTACGGCGCGAGCCAGGGCAACCGCGACAAGCAATGAGATCAGGGCCCAGACGGTCTGGCCGGTCTCTGACATAACCGGCACCGCATCGAAGATCCGGCGAGCCAGGAGCGCCGAAGCCTGCGGAATGATACCCCACGCCAGGATCTCGAAGATGCCCAGGAGCACATAGACCAGCGGTCGGTGCCGTGCCATCCGCCAGAGATACCACCACGTGGGACGTGACGTGGGGGGCGTGGCCCCGTTCGTGACAGCTCGCGCCGCTGTCATGCCATGACCTCCTCGAGCCCTACCTCGAGCAAGCGATGAAAGTACGATCGGGGATCCGCTGCCAGTGCTGTTCGCCTGCCCTGTTCCAGGATCTGCCCGTCCTCAAGAACCATGATCTCGTCTGCGCGCTGAACCGTGTTGAGACGGTGGGCGATGATGATGGCCGTGCGTCCGTGGATCAGCCGGGCGACTGCCCGTTCGATGAGCTGTTCTGTGGCCGCGTCGAGGCGGGACGAGGCCTCATCAAGCACGACCAGACCGGGGTCCCTCAGGAAGATGCGGGCAAAGGCAAGGAGCTGCGATTCGCCGGCTGAGAGGCCGCCTCCACCACTATCAAGCACCGTATCCAGCCCATCCGGGAGGCCGGTCAGCCACGCGCCGAGCCCGAGTGACTCGAGTACCTCCGTCAGCCGGTCATCTCCGATCTCCCGGTCGAAGAAGGTCAGGTTGTCACGAACCGAGGCGCTGAAGAGCTGGATCTCCTGGGTGACGATGCTCACCCGGCGACGCAACATGCCGAGCGGGACGTCCCGCACGTCGATCCCCGGGCCTTCGCCGAGTCGGATGCTTCCTTCGTCAACGTCGTAAAAGCGAAGCAGCAAACGTGTCAGCGTTGTCTTGCCACTGCCGGTGCGCCCAAGAAGCCCGAGGACCGTTCCCGGTGCCAGGTTGAAAGAGACGTCGCGCAAGACCGCCTCACGGAGCGAGATACTCTCGGGCGCGCAATGTGCATCCTGGGATTCATCCTGGCGTCCGGGTCTGGCTTCCGGGTCGGCATCGTGGTAGGCGAATGTGACCCTGTCGAACCGCACGGCGAGCGGTCCTTGTGGCAGTGGGTGCTGACGACCCGATTCGGCCTCGGCAATGTGGGTCTGTGCCTCGAATAGCCGCCGCACGCGCCCTATCCCGGCACTCGCGCGCTGGAGCTCCTGAAGCTCGTGTGAGATCGCACGCAATGGGGTCTCGAGCATGCTCGTGTAGTTGTAGATCAGAAAGACGGTCCCGATGGTGACGATTTCACGGCGGTAGAGGTAGACGCCGATGGCGAAGGCGCCAGCGATGCCCAGTGCGACCAGGAAATACGTGGCATTGAAGACGTGATTGACCATCAGGGCAGCCTTCAGCGACTTGCGCAGCAGCTCCCGCATCAGACCCTGGAAGCTGCCCATGACATAGGCCTCTGCGCCGTTGGCGCGGATGTCCTCTGTGCCGGCGAGCCGCTCCTCGAGAAACCCAAAGAGGTCGGCTGCAGCCTGTCTCTCCGCATCATAGTGGGGCACGGCGATGTTGCGCAGGCCCAACAGGACGCCTAGCGTGACCAGAGCGAAGCCACCCACGACAGCGCTCACGCGCCAGTCCACGCGCGCGAGCACGGCGATGACCCCAACCACGAGTATGCCGTTGCCGAGCACCTGGACGACGAACCGCGAGAAGAAGCTTGAGATCGCGTTGACATCGCCATCGATGCGCTCGATCATCTCGCCCGGGCGGTGGGCCTTATGAAAGCTCGGGTCCAGCGTCACCGTGTGTGCCACAAGGTCCGTGCGCAGACCGTTGGTCGCAGTCCACCCGACGGTCTCGCTCTCGTACGTTGTCAGGATGGCGATCCCTTGCTGTACAACGGCGATGAGTAGATAGAGGCCGGCAGATCTCAGGAGTAGAGCGGCGGGAGCACCGGTTGTGACTCGATCGATGAACCCCGCGATGATCTGTGGGTTGAGTAGCCTTAGTCCGATATCAGCGAGGAGCAATAGGCCAAGTAGCGCAACCCTGGGCCATTGGGCTCGGAGATACCGTGCCAGGAGTCCGACGTAGTGGTGCAGTGGGAGCTGCATAGAAGTACCCCATCAGCCAAACCGGCCGGTGATGTACTCCTCGGTACGTTTGTGCTTCGGGGCGGTGAAAACCTGACGACCCTGGCCCCACTCGACGAGCTCGCCCTGCAGAAAGAAGGCTGCCCAATCGGCGATGCGCGCCGCCTGTTGCACGCTATGGGGCACGATCAGGATCGTGTAGTCCTTCTTGAGGTCCTGGAGCGTCTGCTCCACCTTGAACGTCGAGATCGGATCGAGGCCGGACGTGGGCTCGTCGAGCAAGATCACTTCGGGCTGCAGTGCCAGCGACCGCGCCAGGCAAAGCCGTTGTTGCTGCCCACCCGAGAGCGCATAGGCGTTGTCACCCAAGCGGTCGGCGATCTCATCCCACAACACTGCCTGCTTCAGCGTTCGTTCCACAGCGGCATCAAGCTGGGCCCTGTCCTTTACACCCGCCAGGCGCAGACCGTAGACAACGTTCTCGTAGATCGACATCGGGAGTGGCACGGGCCGGGCAAAGACGATGCCCACGCGCCGGCGGAGCTGATTGACATCATAGTCGCGGTCGAGGATGTCTTCACCGTCAAGCAGGATCTGCCCCCGTTGAAGCGCCACGTCGGCCTGATCGTTTAGCCGGTTGAGGGTCCGCAAGAGCGTGCTTTTGCCACCACCAGCGGGACCAAACAGCACGTTGATCTGGTGGGCATAGATGTCCATCGTGATGCCCTGTAAGCTCTCCGTGCCGTCAGAGTAGGCAACGGCAAGGTCCAGGATTTGCATCTTGGGCTCGGGGATCGCTCCAGGCAGTGTCACGGGGTTGGCGTCTCGCTTTCCAGGCTCTTTGAGCGCTCTACCAGACGCGCTTCTGGCGGTAGTGCCGCCGGATCAGGGTCGCGATGATGTTCAACGATAGGACAAAGGTCAGCAGGACCAGCGCTGTGCCGTACTGGATCTGCAATGGCATGCCGGGCACTTGCGTGCTGATCACGAACAGATGGTAGGGCAAGGCCATGGTCTGGTCGAAGATCGAGTTGGGGAGCTGCGGTAGAAAGAACGCGGCGGCGGTGAACAGGATCGGTGCCGTCTCTCCAGCAGCTCGTTCAATGCCAAGAATGATGCCGGTGATGATGCCGGGGAGCGCCTGCGGTAACACCACACGGCGGATCGTCTGCAAGCGCGTCCCACCGAGGCTGGTGCTCACAAGCCGGAATGACTGCGGCACAGCGCGCAGTGCCTCTTCAGCGGTGCTGATGATCACGGGCAGCGTCATGATGCCCAGGGTCAGGGACCCCGCCACGATCGATGTGCCGAAGTTCAGGAAGATGACGAACAGGCCCAGGCCGAATAGGCCGTAGACGACCGATGGAATGCCCGCGAGGTTGATGATGGCGATACGGATGGCGCGTGTGGATGCGCTGTCCTTGGCGTACTCCGACAGGTAGACCGCACCCCCGATGCCAACGGGCACCGCAACGATGGATGTGCCAATGGTCAGCGCGACCGTGCCCACGATCGCGGGCAGCAGGCCTCCTGCCTTCATACCGTCGCGCGGCATCTCGGTCAGGAACGACCACGAGATCGCGCCTATTCCTTCGATGGTGACATAGACAATGATCGCCACGATCGGCAGGATAACCAACAGCGCGATCAGCGTTATCAGGGTGAAGGCAATGCGTTGTGAGAGTTGCCTTGACATAGCCTTACGAGAGCATGCGCTCCGCGCGCTTGGTGCGCCGGAACACGACGGCGGCAGCCGCCAGGTTGACGGCGAACGTGATCACGAACAATGTAAGCCCGACAGCGAACAACACGTGGTAATGCGTGCTGCCCTGGGCTACCTCGCCCATCTCGGCAGCAATCGTTGCCGTCATCGTTCGCGCGGGCCGGAAGACGTCGAGCGGGTTGCTGGGGATTCGCGGCGCGTTCCCGGTCACCATCATCACGGTCATCGTTTCGCCGATGGCGCGACCCACTCCCAGCATCAACGCCGTCAGGATGCCTGACTTCCCCGCCGGGACAACGATCTTGGCGATTGTCTGCCAACGTGTCATACCGAGCGCCAGTCCGGCTTCCCGATAGGTTCGAGGCACAGTGTCGAGCACGTCCTCAACGACGCTGACCACCGTAGGCAGGGCCATCCATGCCAGCAGAACGATCCCCGTGAATGCGGTGAGGCCGGTGGGCGTGTCCAGGGCCACGCGGAATAGCGGCACGATGACCAGCATCCCTACGAAGCCTATGACGACCGACGGAATTCCAGCGAGGACTTCGACCATGGGCTTCAGGATGTCGCGCACCCAATCGGGCACGATCTCGGCGATGAAGATCGCCGTCGCTACGCCGAGGGGCAGCGCGATCACTGCGGCTCCCACAGTGATAACAAGCGATCCAGCGATCAGTGGCAGCAGTCCGAAGTAGTCTTCAATGGGGTACCAACGGGCTGAGAGGAGGTCTGCCAACCGTACCCGGGCAAATGCCGGCACCCCCTCGCGAATCAGGAAGAAGAAGATCAAGATGACGAGGACAACGGTGCTGATCCCGGTAACCTGGATGGCGCGGCTGATCAGGGTCTCTGCAAGCGTTCCGCGCTTACCAAAGTCCGAAGCAGCGGAAGGTGCTGGAGGGATCACGGGCCGGTCACTGTGTGCCATAGGTCACTCCGTGATGGGCACAAAGCCCAGGTCGAGCACGATGCGCTGCGCCTCAGGCTGCAAGATCCACTCAAGGTAATCCTTGATCGTGCCCGTGGGCTCGCCTGCTGTGTACATATAGAGATCTCGGGAGATGGGGTATTCGCCCGCATTGACGGTGCTGGCGCTTGGCTTCCAGAAGGGTCCTTCAGCAGCAAGGCCGACAGCGACTGTCTTCATATCATCGGTGACATAGCCCAGGCCATCGTAGCCGATGGCGTTGGGATTCTGGCGCACCTCTGCCCCAATCCCTTCCGATGAGGGCAGGAGCAGGACATCAGGCGAGAAGAGCGTCTTATCCTCGCTATTACCCAGCCTGACCACCGCTTCGAGGAAATAGACGTGCGTCCCGGAGTTGGTTTCGCGAGAGAGTGCCACAATCGGACGGTCCTCGCCGCCCACATCCTGCCAGTTGACGACCTTTCCGCTGTAGACGTCCGAGAGCTGCTGCAAGGTGAGCGTATCAACCGGGTTGCTGGGATGGACGATGATCGCAATGGCATCGCGGGCAATCACAAACTCGATCGGCTCGATGCCCCCAGCGTGTGCGGCCTCGATCTCCTCGGATTTGATGGCACGTGAGGCATTGGCGATGTCTACTGTGCCGTTGACAATGCTGGCAATACCGGTGCCCGATCCACCGCCGGTCACGGCGATGCTGACCTCCGGGCGAACTGTCTGATAGCGTTCGGCCCAGGCGAGCGCCAGATTGACGATCGTGTCCGATCCTTTGTTTTGAATCGTCATCTGGGACGTTGGCCCGCTCCCACCGCGAGCATCGGGGTCACATCCGGCAAGCGCAAGCACGCTGACCACTGTAACCAGGCACACGGCGACGAACACGGAGTGTCTCTTCACGGGGCCGTATTCTACACCCTTGCGAGAGGGCCGCAACCAGGTCCCGGGTCCGGGAATCTGCGCCTCGATCCCGATACAGGGAAGCCGCGGGTCGTTGACACGTGCCCGGCGTGCTCTATACTTCCACCGAACCAAGCACGGGCGACCATACTCGAGCGAGCGATGACATACAGGCAATCCGAATCCGTTCCCAAGATTCAGGTCGAGCACCTGGACTTCTACTATGATAGCATGCAGGCGCTGTTCGATATCAGCCTGACCATCTACGACCGGGAGATCACGGCCTTTATCGGGCCCTCAGGTTGTGGCAAGTCGACCTTCCTGCGCTGCCTGAACCGCATGAATGATGAGATCGACGGCACGCGCGTCGCCGGCAAGGTGTTGATGGATGGCGACGACATCTATGCTTCCACGGTCGACGTTGCCGACCTTCGCAAGCGCGTTGGATTGGTGTTTCAGAAGCCAAACCCCTTCCCGCAGTCGGTCTACTCCAACGTGGCCATGGGGCCGCGCTCTCTGGGCTTGGTGCCTGCCGGCGACACCGACGACCTTGTGGAGACCTACCTGAAGCGCGTTGATCTCTGGACCGAGATTCAGGGCGACCCGTCGATTCCCGCACTCAGCTTGGCGCTTGGGCAGCAACAGCGCCTGTGCATCGCCCGCACGCTGGCGGTGGCGCCGGAAGTCATCCTCATGGATGAGCCCTGTTCCGCCCTCGATCCGATCGCCACGTTGCGCGTCGAGGAACTGATGCAGGAGCTGGTGGAGGACTACACGATCGTCATTGTCACGCACAACATGCAGCAAGCGGCACGCGTTTCACACCGCACTGCCTTTTTCTGGCTTGGAGAGCTGGTCGAGTATTCGCTCACGACAAAGTTGTTCACGAACCCTGAGGAGGAGCGTACTGAGGCCTATATCACGGGTCGCGTGGGCTGATCGTGGTGTGACAGGCTACCATGCGCCTTGACTGCCGCGCTCTTCCGGCGATACTCTCCCGATGTCGAAGACGCCTCACTGAGGCGTCTTCGCTATGTCACAAGGATACTACACAACCATGGTCGACCTGCTGAAGCTGCTGCTCATCCTGGGTCTGACGGTCGTGCTTCTGATGAAGAAGTGGGACCTCGGGCTCGTGTTGTTGCTCAACACCGTGGTCGTCGCTGTGCTGTTCAGTTACCCGGTCCTCGACTGGGTACGCTCGATCGCACAGGGGATTGTTGCCACCGATACCGTGATGCTCATCGGGTCGGTCTTTCTGGTGCTGGTGCTGGCGGAGCTCATGCGGCGTACCGGTGCTTCCGATGACCTCGTTTCCTCTCTGCAGGTTCTGGTCCCCGATCCACGGTGGACGCTGGCCCTGATGCCGCTCATGATCGGACTTCTGCCCATGATCGGCGGCGCGATGTTCTCCGCGCCGATGGTCAACGATGTGGGGTCGCGGCTCGCACTGAGCCCCGAGCGCAAGACCTTCATTAACTACTGGTTCCGCCACGCGATGGAGTACGTCTTCCCGCTCTACTCCTCGTTGCTCATGATGGCTGCCTTGCTGGAGATATCGGTCTTTGAGTTTGTCCGCGTCTCGTGGCCACTGACCTTTGTTGCACTGGCTGCCGGCGTTCTCTGGGGGCTGGCGGGCATTGGGAAACGCGAACGCTCCGAGCTCGGTGGCAACCGTTCTGACGCCTGGCGCACCTTTCTGCGCAGTACCTGGCCCTTGCTTGCGGTTGTGCTCTCGGTTGTCGTGCTCAGAATCGCCATGATTTGGAGCCTGATCGGTGTCATCGCGCTCTTCGTTGCCGTCAGGCGCGTGGGTCCGAAGCAGTGGCCGGACGCGCTGCGGCGCAGCTTCCCCCTCAACACGTTTTCGGCGCTTGCCGGCGTCATGGTCTTCAAGCACGTGATGGAGGATGCGGGCGCAGTGACCCAGATTCCTCAGGCGCTCAGCGGCCTGGGGCTGCCCGCGATGCTGGTGGCCTTTGTCGTGCCTCTCATCGCCGGGCTGCTAACTGGCACGGCAGCCGCAACGTTGGCGCTCAGCGTTCCGCTGGTTGCGCCGTTGCTAGCGGGTGGTCCCCATGATGGACTGATGGCGGGCCTGTGGCTGTTCGTTGCGGGGTTCAGCGGCGTCCTTCTGTCGCCGCTGCACCTGTGTCTGGCGCTGACCAAGGAGTACTTCAGGGCGAGTTGGGGGCCGATCTACACGCGCATCGTGCCGTCGGTGGCACTTATGGTGATTGCAGCGTTGGGGATCGTGGTCCTGCTCTAAGAAATGTCGAACCGGGGGCTTGTCCCGTTGCCCCCGGTTCTCAGAAGGAGGAGAATCTCTTGCGGCCCCAGTTGCTTATTACCCCAATCTTACTTGATCCCTCATCGGATACTTGACGGAAACCTGACGGTATGATGACGAATGTGTGACCGACCGACGATTGCATGCTACTACTTCCCTAACTATCACCTGGATGCACGCAATGTGCGCGTCCACGGCCCGGGTTGGACTGAGTGGGAACTCGTGCGCAGGGCCGAACCGCGCTTCCCCGGGCACCGTCAGCCCCGCGTGCCACTCTGGGGTGAGGGGGACGAGGCCGACCCCATCGCAATGGCGCAGAAGATCGACGCGGCGGCAGACCACGGCATAGACGCCTTCATCTTCGACTGGTACTGGTATGACGACGGTCCCTATCTCTCGCGTGCGCTCGATGAGGGGTTCTTGGGCGCGCCGAACAGTGACCGGATGAGGTTCGCGCTCATGTGGGCCAACCATGACTGGGTGGACATCCATCCTGCCAAGCTGCACGAGACTTCGACGACTGCGCGGCTGCTCTACCCCGGGAGAGTGTCGCCTGACACGTTCGACACCATCGTCGACGTCGTTATCGAGCGCTACTTTCCGCACCCCTCCTACTGGCGCATCGACGGGTGCCCGTACTTCTCCATCTACGAGCTGTCCAAGCTGCTGGAGAGCTATGGGGGTGTCGAGCGCACGGCTGCAGCGCTCCAAACGTTCCGCCGGAAGGTGCGCGACGCTGGATTCCCGGACGTGCATCTCAATGCCGTGGTTTGGAGCGTTCGCGTGCTGCCTGGCGAGACTGCCGTAGACAGCCCGAATGATCTTCTGCGTATGTTGGGCTTCGACAGCATCACCTCCTACGTCTGGATCCACCATGGTGGGCTTGAGCAATTCCCGGCGACGCACTACGACATCGCCCGGGATCGTTATTTTGCGTATTGGGCTGAGGCAGAGCGTGCCTTCGATCTCCCCTACTTTCCCAATGTGACCGTAGGTTGGGATCCGAGCCCGCGCACCGTCCAGTCCGACGCCTACTCCAACGCGGGCTATCCTTTCACGCCGGTGCTGGTGAACAACACGCCGGAGCGGTTCCGGGTTGCGCTGGCGATGGTCAGAGAGCGCCTGGCTCTGAGTTCGGGACGACCCAAGGTTCTCACCCTCAACGCGTGGAACGAGTGGACCGAGGGTAGCTACCTCGAGCCCGATACGCACGACGGCTATGCCTACCTCGAGGCTATCCGTGAGGTGTTCGGACGATGACGGCACTTCACGCGAACCTACTCCTGCTCCTGGCAGCTGCCATCTGGGGTTTCGCCTTCGTCGCCCAGCGGCTGGGCATGGCCCACGTCGGACCGTTCACGTTCAACGCAATTCGCTTCGGGTTGGGGGCGTTGTCACTGCTTCCGCTGATCCGGGCGACACGCAATCGCCGTGAGCACGCCGCGCGACCTCGTGTGCTTTGGGCCGGTGGGTTGATCGTCGGGGTGGCGCTCTTTGCTGCGGCGTCAGCCCAGCAGATCGGCATTGTCACCACCACCGCAGGGAAGGCGGGGTTTATCACCGGGCTATACGTGGTGCTGGTGCCGCTCGCCGCCCTGATCTGGGGCGAGCGCGCGTCGTGGGCGACCTGGCTGGGCGCGACCCTGGCGGCTGTGGGCCTCTATTTCCTGAGCGTGACCGAGTCGCTGGTCCTCTCCGTGGGCGATGCATGGGTGCTCCTCAGTGCCATCCTCTGGACAGTCCAGATCCACCTCATCGCGCGCCTCACGCGAGTGATCGATCCGCTACCCTTGGCGGCTGCAGAGTTCGCTGTCTGCTCATTGCTGAGTTGGGTGGCTGCGCTGGCAACCGAGACCCTCACGTGGGCCGGTGTCCAGGGTGCTTTGTGGCCGTTGGCCTACGGTAGCTTCATGTCTGTGGGGATCGCCTTCACATTGCAGGTTGTCGCCCAGCGCCATGCACACCCTACGCCTGCGGCGATCATCATGAGCCTGGAGTCGGCGTTTGCGGCGCTTGGTGGTTGGCTGCTTCTGGGAGAGCGTCTTGGGACACGGGGCACGCTCGGCGCCGGTTTGATGATGGTTGGAATGATCCTGGCGCAGGTGCGTTTCCCCCAACCGGTCGTTCGTTCGCAGCCTACGGATGCGGCTTAGGCGGTGGCGTGCAGTCCTTCAGCCATGGCGTGGCTTAGCTCTCGACTGTGCTACAATCAGGTCAGCCGCCTGATCTGCGGGAGCCACAAGCTGCTATGGAGACACGTGTAGCGATCGTCACGGGTGCGAGTAGCGGAATCGGGGAGGCGACGGCGATCCTCTTCGCCGAACGCGGTTGGGCTGTTGTCCTGGCGGCGCGTTCAGCAGAGAAGCTCGCCGCCGTCGCCCACGGCATTCGCGAGCGGGGTGGGACGGCGCTCCCGGTACGCACGGATGTCACGAACGCCGCTGATCGCGTACGGCTCGTCGAGCAGACGCTTGCAGCCTTCGGACGCATCGATGCTTTGATCAACAACGCTGGTATGGGGATCTCCGGCACGATTGAGACCCTCGACCTTGACGATATGGCGTACGTCTTTGACCTCAATGTCCTTACGCCTCTGGCGCTCACTCAGGCCGTTGTTCCGTATATGCGCCAGCAGGCTTGGGGCTCCAACGGCCTGCGCGGCGTGATTGTCAACGTCTCATCCATCATTGAGGCGCTCCCGGTGCCCTTTATGAGCGGCTATGGCGCGACGAAGGCGGCGCTGGCCTACTTCACCGATGCGGCTGCGGTTGAGCTGGCCCGGGACCGCATCGCTGTGGTCAGAGTGACCCCCGGGCTAACGTCCACTGGCTTCGAGGACAACATCCGTGCGTCGGGCGTCGGCGTCTCTTTTGAGCAACTGCTGGCCAAGGCTTCGCTCCTCAAAACCGCCCCGGCGGGGCGCGCTGCTGAGAAGATCTGGCGGGCGGTGGGGAAGGGGAAGACCCTGCGCGCCTGGCCGCTGCGCGACCGCGTGGTTGTCATCGTCGCGCGCCTGTTCCCGCGACTTGTCAATCGTCTTCTCATAGCCGCGACCAGACGCTACACGTCACCCGAAGGAACGCCGACAGCGGACGATGTCGGGCGCGATTTGCGCACACTGGGCTTGACCGCGGGCTCTGCAGCCGGGGCAACCGCGGCCATTGCTGTTGCCGCCTGGCTCTACCTGCATCGCCATCGCGGGCCTGTCCATTCCTAGGTGATCCAGCTTGTCATTTACGGTCTCTTGCCGGTAGGTTTCAGCCTCGCAGAGTGACTGCCCTACCGAGTTCCGACGCGTACATCTGAAAGGACGACTCATGACGCCACCGCTCTACCCTCTTCGCTTCAAGGAGATTCTGCGCGACTATCGCTTTGGCAACCGCTGGATCGTGGAGGCCTTCGAGAAGACCGGCCTTCCCGAGGCGCCTCACCATATTGGGGAGACGTGGGAAGTCTGCGATCGCCCGAACGGCGAGTCGAGCCCGGTGATCAATGGGCCGCTCACCGGACAGACGCTGCATATGCTGATCGACGCCTATGGTGAGTCATTGCTTGGCACAGATGTCGTGGCACGCTGCGGCACGCGCTTCCCTCTGCTCATCAAGTTCCTGGATGCTTCGAGCACGCTCGGCGAGCAGGCGCACCACTCGGATGCGTTGGCCGCCGAACAGGGGCTTGGCGACCCCGGCAAGACCGAGGCATGGTATATGCTGAGGACGCGCGACGGTGCCACGATCCACGTGGGCAACAAACCGGACGTCACGCCTGACAAGGTCCGCGCTGCCATCCTTGACGGGACGATCAAGGACCTCATGCAGGAGGTGGACGTCACGCCCGGCGATGGTTTCCTGCTCTACGCAGGGACCATGCACTACTCGGCAGGCGGCGTGCTCTTCTACGAGATCATGCAGAACTCCGACGTCTATATCGGCCTGCGTCCGCCAAATCCGGCGCTCAGCGATGAAGAGCGCGAAGCCATCGTCTCCAAGGCAGTGCGGGGCGTCCATACCGAGGAGGGTTTCAGCGCAAAGGCGACGCCCGTAGTCCTCGGCAGTGGCGCCAACCAGCGGGTCTTCATCTTTGCATGTCGCTATTTCGCGCTTGAACGGCTCAACCTGATGGCCCCCACAATGATGCTCTGCAACGGCAAACGCTTTTTCGTGCTCTCGCTGATCGAGGGCGCGTGCACGGTGGTCTATGGCGATCACCACGAACCGTTGCGACCGGGCAACACGGTGCTGCTTCCGGCGTCCCTGGGGCCTGTGACGCTGGTGCCAACTCAGCCGAGCGCCTTTCTCAAGGCCTATGTGCCTGACCTTGTCGAAGATGTCATCAAGCCATTGCGCGTCGCCGGGGTTGTGGATGAAGCGATCGTGGGGCTGGGAGGCAAGACGGCGCTCAACGACCTGGCAAGGCTCGTGAGCGAAGGGGTCTGAATCCCGCTAGCAGCTGTTCGCGCCGGGTCTGTGACCTGACGAACCAGATCGGCCCGAGTGAAATCGAAGGGAGCACTGGCATCGCAATGTGCATCCAGGATGGCGAAGCGTCGCCTGATCCCGTATCCCCGCGTGAGCGCGTCCTGACGACGTTGCGTCACGTGTCTCCCGCTAGCAGTCGTCCAGGGGGGCGCATACCTTTCTCCTGGAACTTCGGACCGACACCGGAGATGGCCGGAATTCTCAACAGCTACCTGGACGAGCGGGGAGTCGATTGGCCGACGCTTCGCGATGCGGTGGATGATATATGCCAGGTATCCCCCGCTGCCGTGGGGCCTGAACCTGCGCTGAACACCGACATCTGGTCCATTGTGCGGCGCCCGCACTCCTACGGCGCGGGCACGTACGATGAGATCGTGTTCCATCCTCTCGCCGAGATCACCGATCCAGCTGCGCTAGAGGATTACCCGTGGCCCGATCCGACCGCATATGACTTCGACGGATTTCGGGATCGGATTCTCGGTGCAGTGTCCGGCCCTTCAGGGGCATCCGGTCACCGTGCGGCCAAGTTGTCCATCAGCACCTGTGGCAACCCCTTCGAGATCTACTGCTGGATGACGGGATTGGAGCAGTCTCTCGTGAACGTGCTCCTCGCTCCTGATTTGGTCCGTGCCGCACTGGAGCGCATCACCGACTACTTTGCCGCGAAGATGGCGCGGGCATTGGCTGTCGCCGGCGACCTTATCGACATCCTCTACTTTGCCGATGACCTTGGCGGTCAGCGTGGTCTGTTGCTGTCGCGACAGGCCTATCGCGACGTGATCCAGCCCTATCACAGCAGGCTCTTCCGCCTGGGCAAGACGCTGGCTCCTCATGCTGCCGTCATGTTCCACAGCGATGGCGCGGTCTTTGACGTCCTGCCGGACCTGATCGAGGCTGGCATCGACGTCCTGGAGGCGGTACAGATCGATGCCGCGGGGATGGCGCCAGAGCGACTCAAAGCTGCCTTCGGCCGCCGCCTTGCGTTCCACGGCGGAATTCCCGTGCAATCATTGCTACCGAGTGCCGACGTAGACACGGTCTATACCGAGACACAGCGGATCGTGCGAACCTTCGGTCGGGATGGGGGCTACATCGCTGCCCCGACGCACGCCATCCAGGTGGGTACGCCGCCCGAGAACGTTCTGGCGATGCTGTGCGCGGTTCTGGGTGACGGGGACTATGAGGCGGCTCTGGCTGCAGCACGAACTCCCAACGGAAGGCGGGAACCATGCAGATCTTCGCCCGCAAGCTGATCGACGAACACTGTCCGGGAGTGGCGTGGCCCGACTTCCTGGGTCGGGTGACATTGGGGGAGCACTTCGTCGTGGAGACGGAACGTTCTAACCGGGTCAACGGACCCCTTGCTGTTGAGTCGGTCCGGGCTGGTGAGCCCATTGCGGTCCACATCGAGGCGATCGAAATCGAGCCACCTTTCGAGTCGCCCAATGGCGGGCCGTTTTTCGAGGGGATGGGTGCCCCGGTGCCTTTGGTGTACCGCGAGGGGGTTTTCCTCTACCCCAATGGCGTGTCATTGCGGGCGAGGCCATGCGTTGGCAATGTGGCAGTACTGCCGGCCCCGACGCCTGCCGTCCTGGCAATGGCGCGGCGCGATCTTGGCCCAGCGAGTCCGCGCCATCGTGGTTGGGGTTGGCGAGGCGTCGTGAACGACCCGCGGGGCCGACACTGCCATCAAGACTGCAGGAGCCTTGCGGTCGGAACGACTATTCACTTGCGTGCTCAGGTCGACGGGGCCGGCCTTTGTCTGGGTGACGTGCACGGCTACATCGGCGAAGGCGAGCTTGCATTTGCCGGCATCGAGGTGGCAGCCCGGGTCCAGCTACGCGTGGAGCGATCGCAGGGATGGCACGTGGACTGGCCCCTTATCGTGACGCCAGATGAGGTCATGGTGTTCTGTTCGGACACGAACGCCTGGGATGGGACCGACGCCCAACAGTATGTGGACATCGTCCGACGAGCTTACCAGGAGATGCGCAAAGTCGTGGCGGCAAGGATGGGCTGCTCGATCAATGAAGCCAATGCGGTTGTCGCTGCCGCTCTGGACATCAGGAACTGCGCTCTCTATGGCCTGGCAAACTTCGTTCAGAAGGGCGATAAATGTGCCAGTTCCGCCGATCGCGATATCGCCGTGGTCGGTGTGTTACCCAGACCGATCTTCGAGGGAGGCTAGCAAGCGTGTCGATCACCTATCGTGACTACCTGGATTTCGCGACCGAGACCGCTTTTCTCGCAGGTCGGTTGACGCTGGGTTATTTCCAGACTGGCGTCAGGCCCGACATCAAGGCTGATGAGACGCCGGTCACCATAGCAGATCGGGCCTCTGAAGGGTTGATCCGATCGCGGATCGAGGCGACCTATCCCACGCACGCCATCGTCGGTGAGGAATACGGGACGGAGGACCGCGGTGGGCGTGCGACGCATCGTTGGTTTGTCGATCCGATCGATGGCACCAAGTCCTTCATCCGCGGTGTGCCGCTCTATGCTGTTCTCATTGGCCTGGAGATCGAGGGTTCCGTCGAAGTTGGCGTCGCCTATTTCCCGGCGCTGGAGATGATGGTGGCTGCAGCGACGGGGCAAGGGTGTTGGCACAATGGACGGCGCGCTCACGTCTCGGAGGTATCGCGCCTGGCCCAGGGGTGTGTCGCCTTCACGGACATCGCCAACTTCGAGCGCTACGGTCGCGGCGCAGCGTGGGGGCGTTTCCAGACCTCTAGCGGTTTTCGTGCGGGATGGGGCGATGCCTACGGCCATTGCCTGGTTGCGACAGGCAGGATCGAGCTGATGCTCGATCCCATTGTCAGCGTCTGGGATTGCGGGCCGTTTCCGCCAATCCTCCGGGAGGCAGGAGGGTACTTTGGCGATTGGGCCGGCAACGTTACTATCCACGCGGGTGAAGCCCTTTCGACGACACAGACGCTCCTGCCGGAGGTCCTGCGTCTCATCGAAGGCCCTCCCTGAGGCATTCCCGACTGCAACGCTGCAGCACGGCTGACGTAATGTAAGTGTAGGACCGCTGGAAGAGAAGGAGTGAGCCATGGCAGAGGAACCGTCTCCTTTCGTTGAAGAGGTACAACCTGATGTTTCCCGATCCCGACCTGAGGTCGAGGAAGAGGTGATCTCCGAGGTCTCGGAGCCACCGGCTGTGATCGCCGGGCATACGCGGAGCGGCCCGATCCTGGGTGGCTTGATTCTCCTGGGACTCGGCGTCATCTTTCTCTTGCGCAACCTCGGCGTTGACCTGCCCTTCATCCGTAACTGGTGGGCGCTCTTCATCTTGATCCCGGCCATGGGCTCATTCGATCGAGCATGGCGATCGTACCAGCGTAATGGTGGGCGCTTGACCGGTGAGGTCACCGGGCCTCTTATGGGTGCGCTGGCTCTGAGCATCGTCGTCGTCACGTTTCTGTTCGAGCTGCGATGGGCCATCATGCTGCCCGTTTTCCTGATCCTCGCCGGGATAGGTGCCCTGCTCACGGCTTTTGGTGCGGCTCGCGAGCCATGATCGTCATCTGGGGTACACGGGGTCGCGAGGTTGTGGTCGGGGGTGGCAGCTTCCACTGTCCTCGCTGCCAGGCACAGCGGGAGTATGTCCGCAAACGCGCCGGCACGTACTTCACGCTTTTCTTCATCCCGCTCTTCCGGATCAAGGACCATGGCGAGCTCCTCGAATGCGCCACCTGCCACCAGAAGTACGAGCTTTCGGTGCTCGAGCGAAGGCCTGTGGCGGGGCCCGTGATCTCCGAAATGGACCGGTTGCGGACGACGATCCGGCGAGATCTGGAAGGCGGCATGCCTTTGCAGATGGCCCAGCAGAAGCTGGTCAACGAGGGGATTCACATCGACAGCGCGGCGCACGCTGTCACAACGGTCGCAGGCGCGGGCATCAGACGATGTCCAAGCTGTGGGTTACGGTATATCAGCAGCGTCGAGCGTTGCACGAGCTGCGGAGCGACGCTGGAGCTGGCTGGTGACTAGTGGTCCTTGCGCTCCGGTTGCTCCTGAGACGCTGGCACGCTGGGCCGAGCGCCGTGAGAGCATGGCCTTCTTGAGCGGGCTAGCTGCTGCGGTGGTGGAGGATTCGCGGGTGCGTCCTGGCGAGTCAGTGGCTGGACACGGCCCCAATCAGACGGGCGGCACCCTGATTCGCCCCGGCGGGCGCGACTGCTATCCTGCCTTCTGGATTCGCGACTTTGCAATGTCGCTCGATAGCGGCCTGATCACGCCGGAGGAGGCCATCCACGCGTTGCTCCTGACGGCACGACTGCAGGCGCCACGTGACCGCTCTCTGCGGAGCGGCAGCTTCATTCCTCGCGGCGCGATTGCGGATCATATCACCTTCGGCGGAGAGCCGATCTTCTATCCTGGCACGCTTGATGACGTCGAGGCTCAGGGCCAGCCCTTTGGCTACTACCCGTCACTCGATGATCATTTCTACTTCGTCGAGATGGCCTGGCACGCGGTCGTCGTTTGTGGGCGCGAGGACCTGCTCTGCGCGAGCGTGGCTGGCGTGCCGCTTCTGGAACGCCTGGCCCTTGCCTTTGCTGTTCCCCAGGTGGACCCCGCGTCCGGACTTGTCGTCTGCGATGAATCGCACCGTGGCGTCTCGTTTGGCTTCACGGATACCATCGTGCACACCGGGAAGCTGCTTTTCTGCTCGCTGCTGCGCTACAGGGCCGCGGTTCGGATGGCTGACCTGCTCGCACGGGCGGGAGACCGTTCGGCGGCCGAGGCCTATGCGGGCATCGCTGCAACGATCTCGTCAGGGATCCCGGGGACCTTTGCTCACCGCGGCGGTCTCCTGGCTGCATCGACGGGGCTAAGCGCGCAGCCCGATGTCTGGGGATCGGCATTTGCCGTGGCGATTGGTGCCCTCGCTGAGCCTGCCGCGACCCGTGTGGTCGACGCGCTCAACCAAGCGCTTGTGTCGGGCACGATCGCATGGAAGGGCAACATCCGCCATGTGCCGGTTGACGGCGACTTCAGCACATCGACTGCCTGGGAACGCGTGGTAGACCGGCAGCCCAGAAACCGCTACCAGAACGGCGCCTACTGGGGCACACCGGTGGGCTGGGTCTGTGAAGCGGTTGCTCGGACTGCCCCGGCTGTCGCAGAGCGTCTGGCGCTCGACTACGTCGCGGACCTGCGCGAGGGCGACTATCGCCAGGGACTGACATATGGCGCACCGTGGGAGTGTATGTATCCCGGCGGCGACCATCGCCAGAACGCGGTCTATATGTGCTCAGTCACGGCGCCGCTTGGGGCATTCCGCCGGCTGGGGTGGGTCGCCTCTTGACCTGTGTGTCAGGGCTTACTCCAGTGCTCAGGCGTACTGATGCTTGGGGTTCGTTGGTGCGACTTCAGCCGTTCCGGTGCCTCAGCCGGCGCGCCCAGCAGACAGGGCGGTCGCAGAGCCGCTGAAGCGGTTACTGCGAACCAACACGACTGGCCCTTGGGGGCGCCGGCAACTTCCAGGTGAGCATGTGGCCGTTCGTCGGAACGGCCACGCGTCGTTACTCCGGACCTGGGCGTCGTGACGCTAGGTCAGCTTTGTCCCACACTCAGGGCAGAATTTGGCGCCTTTGGCCTCCGCTCCGCACTTGGGGCAGACGCCAGGAGGCGTGCGGTCGATCTTGGTCCCACACTCGGGGCAGAACTTCGCGCCGTGGGTCTCCTTGCCGCAGTTGGGGCACGCATCCGTCACCGGCTGGGGCATCGGACCACCGCACTCCGGGCAGAACTTCGTGCCCGCGGGGGCGATGGTGCCATCCTTGGGACAGCGGACCGTGTTGGCTTGTGCCTGTTTGGCGGCCTCGGTCACCTGCTTGACCACGCCTCCAAGTCCGAGCGCACTTGCGAAACCCTTGACCATCGCGCCAGCCTGCTCTGCCTCAGCCTCGGCGATCTCGCTTCTGCGCGGGCTATCGTCACTGCAGTAGCCGCTCTGTTCATCCCAACAGGAGAGGCAAACCACCCTCAGACAGGTGGGGCACTCGCGGAAGCGATCCTTGACCTGATCCCAGGCCTTCTCCAACTGCTGTGGCGTGAGATGTAGCGTGTAGCGGGGATCCTCCCCTGTCACGTTCTCGGCAATGGTTCGTCCGACCAGCGGTACTCTGCGCAGGAGTCCTCCCACGGCTTGTCGGCCCAGGTCCTGCGCGACGGCGGCGCCGACCGCCGGTTGGCTGCGGTACTCCCGGTCGCAGGTTTCACAATAGAAGACGGCGTAGGGGCCAATGCCGTCATTGCGAACATCGTATCTCGGCATTCGACTTGGTTCAGCCATAGCTGCATCTCCTCATCTGCTTAGGGTTGTGCTCAGATGGAGCAAGGCCATTCTACTACCGAAACGGCAACCGCGCCCACTGCCGTGCGGGTTGGCGGATGGGGCGTTTGGATCTACTCTTGCGTTACCTTACTGACGGAGGAGCGGATGAGGCGTGCGGATAAGTGGCGTGTTCGGGTCGGCCTGTTTGTGTTGGCAGGCACGGCTCTCATGGTGATCGCCGGGTGTGCAGGGGGAAAGCGCGAGCCCATCTTCGGGACAGTTGCCAGCAGTCCGGAGCGCGCGGCGAGGGGCTACGCCGCCGGGTTACGCGTGGCGACCTACGAGGTGTTCTGGGACCGTCTACAGCCAGTGCGAGACCGTTTCGACGAGTCCAAGTTCGACCAGGCACGGCAAGACATCGCCGCCTTTCGAGACGCTGGGTTGGAGGTGGTGTTGAGTCTGGGTGTACAGTATCCGCCGGCGTGGGCCTTTGAGGTGCCCAACAGCAGGTACGTCAATCAGTATGGCGAGGCTTACGTCGATGGCGAGCCCGGCGCCAATGGGCTCAACGCAGTGTTCAACCAGGAGGTCCGCGACCTTCAGGCTGACTATATCGCACGAGCCTTTCAGGAACTGGGCGATGACTTCTATGCCGTGCGGTTGGGTTGGGGTTACTATGGAGAACTTTCCTATCCGAGCCATACCCACAACGATCGACCAAACGCTTACTGGGGATTCGATGACGTGGCGCTAGGAAGAGCAGGGAACCTGGCGAACACGCTCTCGCCCAACCCGGTGCCCGACTGGAAGCCCGGCGACCCGAGCCCGGATCACGGCGCGGCCCGGCAGTTCGCGGCCTGGTACCTTGACGCGATGACAGACTACCAGAACTGGCAGATCGAGACCGTGCGCCAGCACTATGGCGGTCGACTCGCCGTGCTCTATCCTTCCTGGGGGCTACGCCCGGGCCAGCTCGACGCTGCGGTTGACAAGGATCTGAGTGGATTCACTGCGCCCGAGCTGAACGGCGAGATCCAGCGAGGGCACGACTTTTCCCGCCACGTTGCTGGTCTGCCCGATTCCGAGGTGCGCACCTCGGGCGTCGTCGTCTACACCACGTGGCTTGACGCGTCGCCTGCATTCGGTGACGATGGCGGACAGGACCCGGTTGGCTGGAGCCCGGTGCACTTCCTCGCGGCGCTTGCTGAGGATCGCGGGTCGGCGCTCGAGGTCTGGGGCGAGAACACGGGCTGGGGCTCGGTTGAAGCCATGGCCCTCTGCTTCGACCGGCTCGATGCGTACGACGTGAGCGGCCTCTTCTGGGCGTTTGAGGAGCAGCTCTTCGAGCAGGGCGACTATGCGACGCTCGAGGACTACGCCGCGCTGATCGCGGCGCGTGCAGATGACTGATTCTCCCCCCTGGCTCCTTGCAGCCTGCCGGCCCACGAGGATACACGTAGATGCCCTCCGACGGCTTGCGACAGGGCGAAGGGTCAGGAGGGGCGTCCGATCTCGCTTTACATCCGGATCGCTACGGCTACACTCGTCTCGTCTGCGAACCACTCATCCAGGAGGATCATAACCCTATGATGACCGACAACCAGTTTCCCAACAGCACCCCTGAGGCCCAGGGTATCCCGTCCGGGGCGATCCTTGCCTTTATGGAGGCCGCCGAGAAGAACATCGACGCTTTACACAGCTTCATGCTGCTGCGCCACGGCGCTGTTGTCGCCCAAGGCTGGTGGGCGCCCTATGCGCCCGAGCTGAGGCACATGCTCTTCTCTTTGAGCAAGAGCTACACATCCACCGCGGTAGGCTTCGCCGTTGCTGAGGGCCGGCTCACCGTCGATGATACCCTGCTCTCGTTGTTTCCCGAGTTCGCTCCGGCAGAGGTCAGTGACAACCTGGCAGCGATGAAGGTCCGTCACCTGCTCTCGATGAGCACGGGGCATGCCGAGGACACGACGGGCCGCCTCTTTGAAGCCGAGGACGGCAAGTGGGTAAAGGCGTTCCTGGCCCTGCCGGTTGAGTACGAACCGGGCACTCACTTCCTCTACAACACCGGTGCAACCTATGTGCTGGCTGCAATCGTCCAAAAGCTCACAGGCATGGCGCTCATCGACTACCTGACCCCACGGCTCTTCGAGCCCCTGGGAATCAAGGATGCCTGGTGGGAGGTCTCACCTGAGGGTGTCGCCATGGGCGGCTTCGGCCTCAACGTCAAGACCGAGGACATCGCCAAGCTCGGCCAGCTCTATCTGCAGAAGGGCGTCTGGAACGGGCAGCGCATCTTGCCCGAGTCGTGGGTCGCGGAGGCCACCTCACGTCAGGTGTCCAATGGATCAAGCGATGTATCGGATTGGCAGCAGGGCTACGGCTACCAGTTCTGGCGTTGCAGACATAACGCCTATCGCGGCGATGGCGCGTTTGGCCAGTACTGCATCGTTATGCCCGACCAAGATGCTGTTATCGCCATCACGAGCGGTGTGGGCGATATGCAGGCTGTGCTTGACTTGATCTGGGATCGGCTGCTTCCGGCTATGGGGCCCGCGCCACTTCCGGAGTGTCCTGATGCACAGGCCCAGTTGGCCCGCAAGCTCGCCGGCCTCGCTCTGAAACCCGTGACCGGCTCGCCCACCTCTCCCTGGGCCGAGACCGTTTCTGGCAAGACCTACAGCTTCGACGTCGCGGATCAGACGGCCATTCCGGGGCGGCATGCGCCTCCTGATGAGGCCCAACTCGTTCAGGCTGTGACGGTCGATGTCAAGGGCTACGAGGGGGGAACGCTGACGATCCGGGACGGGCGCGGTGACCACGTCATCGGCTTCGGCTATGGAGCCTGGCTGGTCGGACAGACGCGGCTTGGTGACTCGGAGCTGCGTTCGGTGGTTGCCAGCGGTGCGTGGACCGACCCCGACACGCTCACGGTGAAGCTCTGCTTCAACGAGACGCCGTTCTGCTTGGCCCTCGTCCTCCAGTTTGCCCAGGGTGGCGTGCGGTTCCAGGAGAAGATGAACGTCGGCTTTGGTCCGGGGGCGCGGCCAGCACTCGTCGGTAAGCTCAAGTAAGGCGAGACGCGATCTCGTCACGTTTGGGGTGAACGTTGCCCTGGGCACTACGGCCCGTCCGGCGTGGGTGACAAGGGCGTCATAGTTCGGATGGCGACCTTCCAGGCGGCTAGCAAGCCGCCCGGAGGGTCGCGTGCTCTCAGGGTGATCTCCTTCCCAGGCGTATGGCGAAGAGAGCCATCGCGGCGATCAGGATGAAGGCAGGGAGGGAAATCAGTCCCAGCCGATAGTTGTAGAGCGCTGTGCCGAGCTTGGGCTGCGATGCGAGCGCATTCCATGCACCCAGGGCGAGCAGCCCAAAGGCGACGGGCAGCCACCCGGCGGCTGTCGTCACGAGCACGGCGATGGCCTCACCGATCCGCCGGCGAGCTCGAAGCCCCATCAGAACGCCGCCGCTGACTACTGCGAAGGTCGCGATGATGCTGAGAGGGCTGAATAAGACCGCTTTCGAAGTGATGGTGATCCGGTTCAGGCGCAGAAGGACGTAACTCGCCTGGAGCGCGGTAGCGGCTCCGCCCACCAGAAGCGACAGCCGCACTTCTCGCCACCTCAGCCGTCGCTTGAGCCCTTGCCAGCCACCCCACAGAAGGGCCAGAACCGCCACCCCGCTCACCACGGCATCGCCGCCTGTTTGTTGGCTGTAGACCAACGTGTGGTCCAGCGAGTCCAGCAGTACGTCGATAGGGTACCAGGTCAGTGGCGCACGCCGGCGTAGCTGTAACGTCAGCTCGCCTCCGTGGTGGATCAGCAGGATCAGCCTGTCTTCGCCCATCGTCACCATCTGTAACCTGCTGTTGTAGAAGGGATCGCCGTCGGCCGAGGCGGTGAGTCCCGGCACTCTCACGAACCGGTAGTCCGCCCCGCCTGTGATGCGGATCGGGATGGCGCCCGGTGGGACGTCCTCGTAGGTCAGCGTACGCCGAACGCCATCGTCGCGGTCCTCAAGCAGATGATAGGGAGGCCCTGACTGGAATGCAATGCGTGGGTCACCGAGGAGGAACAGCGAGGAGATGCGTGCGAATCCCTGTCGCGTGCCACGGTCCTGGACCTGGATCACGTGGCCGATGGGGAAGTCGGGCCACGTATAGCGGAAGGGTAAGTCGGCGAACTCGCCGATCAGATACCCTTCGTTAGGGCTGTAGACGAAGCCGGCGTAGGCTGCGGCCCCTTGGTCGGTGAAGCGACGCGCGATCGAGTCGGCGTTCCAGGGGCGGAACGTTTGGCAGCTCCCCGTGCTCACGACCACGCTGTCGAGCGCGGGGATGTCGCGCGTGACGA
Organism: Anaerolineae bacterium; assembly: GCA_034676785.1. Taxonomy (GTDB): domain Bacteria; phylum Chloroflexota; class Anaerolineae; order B4-G1; family SLSP01; genus PWVB01. The sequence goes on from JAXDDP010000095.1 coordinate 39,633, forward strand.
TCTTGGTCTCGTCGTCGAGGCGCAGATAGCCATTCCCTCCGTGCCCTGTGAAGGTCAAGTAGTCCGCCGTCTGGAAGGCTCGTATAAGGCTTTCGGGTGTGAGGGCAAACGCCTCAGTCTCTTCGTGCGAAATCACTATGACGTGTCCCGTGTCAATGTGGGCGGCAGGGTTGGGGGCGTTAACGGCAACCATTGTCTGTGCGTCAACCTGCGAGCGGCGCTTCCAGAGATCTCGCGCCTGCTCGAGCGTCGATCCTGTGATGATGCCTGACGAGACGGCGGATGCGTGAGCCTTCACTGCCTGACTGTATGCAATCATGGCAGCGTCGGACAGGAACCCCGGAGATACGATCCACAGCAAGATATCGGGGGAGCACGCTAACGCCTCGGGAACGCTGCTGGCGAGGGGGGCGGTCTCCGCTGCTGCGATCTCCTCGGCAAGGAGGTAAAAGGGATCTGTGGGGTCCGCCAGGATCACGAGGTCGCAGGGGTGGACCGGCGCTGCGTGAGAAGCCTGGGGCACGATGCTGAGACCTACTATGAGCAGTCCCATAAGTCGAATCACCCTCCGGCAGCGCTCTCTGTTCATGACGACCTCCTGATTCCAGCACGCTCCTGCGATTCTATAAGTCTAACAGACGAAGATGCCCGGTCCTACTGGGGATTTCTACAGGTGTGGCGCACTGCGCCACACCCATTTGGGTCCGAAAAGCCGCAGTCGCGAGGGAACAAACTCGCGAGCCGTGTCGTCAATAGAGGGATAGCGACCTGGTCGGCATCCTGGTGGTTTTCCGGGTGGACATTTCGACGACGGCAGCTATCATTTTCGCTGACAACCACGCTGTGTGTGAGGTGATATGGGACAGACAAACGCGGATGCAGAGAAGCCGAGGAATCCCCTCCGTGTACTTCTTGGAGTCTTGATCAAGCCCCGTTCGACGTTCGTCTACTTGAGCGGTGCGCGGCGCCGGTGGTGGTGGGTTGTTGCGCTCCTGATGGTTGTCGCGTCGGCAGCCTATGGCATCGCCTACAGTAAGGCCGATCTCCGCCTGAGCTACCAACGCCAACTCGAGTTCTACGAGGGCTTGTCCGAGGCAGAGCGCAGCATGATGTATGGTGAGCCGCCGATGGAGCCCCAGGCCTCAACATTCACGTTGAGTACGGCGATCGGCGTCGGCGGGCGGACACTGGGCACTCTGGTTACCTGGCTGATCTGGGCCGGACTCCTTTACCTCGCCAGCACCTTTCTTGGTCAGAATCGTGCGAGCTTCGGGGCGTTTTTCGGGATCGTGGCGTGGACATGGATTCCCTACGTCATCCGGAACGTCGTACAGGCTGTGGCGATGAGCGTGACCGGGTCGGCAATCTACAACCAGGGGCTCTCTGGGTTGGTGATCGACAAGACGCCGGCGCCGATCACGAACGTCTGGCAACCACCCATCCAACCCGGCAGGGGCGATCAGGTTCTGGCGGCATTTCTCGGTCGCGTCGACGTCTACATGATCTGGAATCTGGTCCTGATTGTGCTCGGCGTCGCTGCGCTGTCGCACCTGTCCGGTAAGAAGGCGCTGTTGGGCACGCTGGTGATCTGGTTGGTCTTCATGCTCATCAGCCTCATTCCGGCGCTCACCGGCCTGAACCAGGGTATCCGGTTCTAGGCGCCGCTGGCGCGCACGAGGAGGAGGACCCAGTGCCTGGAGAACCGTTGATCCGCATCGAGGACCTGCGCCGCGAATTCGCGATGGGCGATCAGGTGGTGCGTGCCGTCGACGGCATTACAGCCTCGGTCGGAGCTGGCGAGTTCCTGGCAGTGATGGGCCCGTCGGGCTCCGGAAAGTCGACGCTGTTGTACCTCTTGGGCGGCCTCGACCGCGCGACCTCCGGAGAGATCTGGGTCAATGGTCGGGAGATCGTCGGGCTCGACGAGAATGCACTTGCTGACTATCGGCGGCGCGAGATCGGGTTCGTCTTTCAGTCCTTCTTTCTCATTCCGACGATGACCGCGCTGCAGAACGTTGCCTTTCCCATGGTCTTTGCGCAGGTCCCTGTGGCTGAGCGGGAGCCGCGTGCGCTGGCGCTGCTGGAGCGCGTGGGTCTGGGTGACCGCGTCCGGCACCGGCCAACCGAGCTCTCGGGCGGCCAACAGCAGCGCGTAGCCATCGCCCGAGCTTTGGCGCTCAATCCCAGGATCATCCTCGCTGACGAACCGACCGGGAATCTCGACTCCAGGACCGGTGCGGAGATTATGCAGTTGCTGATGCAACTCAACCAGGAGGAAGGACGCACCATTGTGGCCGTCACACATGATGCTTCGGTAACCGACTATGCGACCAGATCCCTCCATCTTCTGGATGGACATCTCACAGACTCGGTGGATCACAACCTCCAACGCTACTATCAGAAGGTAGAGCCATGAGACGATACTCTGTTGTTGCTCTGATTCTCTGTCTGACGATTATCGGGCTTGCTCTTACGCCCCTGATTGCACTGGCGCAGGATGACTCCCCGCAGGTGCCGGGGCCGGCCCCTGCAGCCGTAGCCGTAGACGTGACCAGCATTGAGCCCACGGTGATGGTCGCCACGGTGGGTGGTGTGCTGAGCATCTATGGCAGCGGCTTCACAGCCGAATCGGTGGTCCGACTCCAGGGCTTTGGCCTCTTGAACACGACCCACGTCAACGCGACAGCGCTAAAGGCCGATGTACCGGCCTCGGTCCCGGCTGGCGTCTACAGCGTTGAGGTCAGTGATGGCACCAGCACGCCTGATGTGCTCGTTCAAGCCCTGACTATCCTCGCGCCCACGCCGACACCCAAACCAACGGCGCCTCCTACGGAGCCACCCACGGTGAAGCCGGGCCAGCCGATCCTCACGATGTCCAACTACACCGTGACCCCGCAACAGGTCAGGCCAGGACAGGAGTTCACGGTCGCCATCGAGATCTACAACAACGGCAGCCGTGCGGGCGAGAACACGCTCGTCATCTTCTCGGGCGGTGCCTTTCTGCCGCTGGGTGAAAAGAGTCACCAGCTCTGGCAGCTCCACATCAATGCCAAAGCCACGGTCTCGCAACAGATGCGCGTGCCCGCCACCCTGGGGAACGGGGTGCACCAGCTGGAGGTCATGCTGGAGGCCAACGACTGGGAGGGCAACAACTACAAATTCCCGGCCACTGTTCCGGTGGAGGTCATCGGAGCGAGTACCGGCGGTGAGGTCACGGGCAAACCCAAGGTCGTCATCGAATATTCGGAGACCGTTCCGCCGGTCCTGGTGCCGGGCGAGCCCTTCTCGCTGACGCTGCGATTGGCCAACCGGGGTAGCCGTACAGCGGTAAACCTCTTTGCGACGGCAGCATCCGCTGAGATGGCGATTCCTGCCTCGGGGGGCGACACGGTGTACACTGATCTGCTGAAGATCGACGGTGTCGTCACCGTGACGATACCGCTCGTGTTGGGGGCGCTCGACAAGGGAGGGCGCCAGAGCATGCCCGTGGCGCTGGCATACAGCGACTACAGCGGCGGAAGCTACTCGGAAGAGCAAAGCATTGGCGTCGACATCAACACCAGTCTCGTCAAGCAGCCGCAGCTCCTGATCGACGCCTATAGCACTGCGCCGGATTTCATCGCCCCGGGCGACACGATGACGCTGACGATGCGCGTCTCCAATGTCGGTGGCGGTGAGGCGCTGCGCATCACCCTGGCGCTGGGCGGCGAGGGCGGCGCAGGCCTTGCTCCGTTCGTGCCACTCAAGGCCGGCAACGTCATCTTCATCGAGGAGATTCCGATCGGCGGCTCTGTGGAGGTCTCGCGTGAGCTCATCGTGGATGGCTCTGCGGAGACGCGCGCACACAGCCTGCCGATCGAGCTGCAATACGACGACCCGCGTGCTGCACGCCATAAGGATACGCAGCGTCTGAGCCTGATCGTTCGCGAGCGTCCCGAGCTCCAGGCGAGTTTCTATCAGCCGCCGGGCATGCTGATGGCCGGGATGCCTATGCCACTCTCTCTGGAGTTGCTGAACGTCGGGCGCTCCGCCGTCAACATCGTCGAGATCACGCCACAGAGCCCACTGATGGACGTCGAGGTGCAGGGCCTGCCGTTCGTGGGCCCGCTGGATGCGGGGGGCTCGGCACCCGTTGACCTGCTGGCCACACCGCGCGAGGCCGGGCAGACCGAACTTGTCCTGGACATCGCCTATCGCGATGACTTCAACCAGACGCAGATTCTAAGCCGGACGCTGTCGGTTGAGATCATCGAAGGCGAAGGCCCGATGCCCGGACAGGAGGGCATGCCCGGGCCGGGTGAGGAGATGCCGGAGATGCCTGAGACGCCGATGCAGAAGGTCTGGCGAGCGATCAAAGGCTTCTTCGGCCTGGGAAGTTAGCGGGGGAGGGAGGGCGACGTGGATCTGCGAGACCTGGCCCGGCTAGTCTTCAGCAATTTGAAGCGCATGAAGGGCCGCGTCATCATGACAGCCCTGGGCGTCGTGATCGGGACAGCCGCGGTCATCGTCCTCGTTTCGCTGGGTGCGGGGCTGCAACGCCAGGCGACGGAGAGCCTTGGCGCAGGTGGCTCGCTGACGCAGTTGCGTGTAAGTGCGATGCCGCAGTATGAGACGGTCCAGGCCGTGCCCGGGGGACTGCGCGGTCGGGATCCGTCACAGCAGGACCAGGTACGCCTGGACGCGGCGGCTGTCGAGGAGATCCGTGCCCTACCCAGCGTCAAAGACGTCTACCCGATTGAGAATCTGCAGATGGGGGGCGAGATGATCTTCGGGCGGCTTCGCGGTTGGGGACAGATCGTCGGTGTCGAACCGGATATGTTGTCGGACCTGACTGTGAAGCAAGGATCGACCGAGTTACTCCGTGGTCAGGTGGTCATGGGCGGTCGCGTGCCCGAGAACTTCTACGATCCGGAGGGGATGTCGCCTTATGGGCCGAAGGTCGTGATCGGGGGTGGGCCCGGCGGCTCATCGACGCCTGACCTCTACAACCAGGTCGTGCGCATGAACCTGCAACGGTGGAGCGAAGATGGCTCGATGACCGAGAAGCAGGTACGTTTCAAGGTCACGGGCGTCCTGGAGCTTGTGGGTTGGCGCCACGACTACACAATCTACGCGCCCTTCCGGGATGTCGTCGCCTACAACTCCTGGGCGACGGGGCAACGCCGTGATCCGGAGCGCGATGGCTATCACGAGCTCGTCGTCGAGACAACCAGCCGCAACACGACGCTCGAGGCCGAGCAGGCGATCACGGCGATGGGCTACATGGTGCAGTCCGAGCGCCAGCAGGTCGAGCAGCTGAACCAGTACTTCCGTACCTTGCAGGCGATCCTGGGTGGCATTGGGGCGATCGCCCTGCTTGTGGCGGCCTTCGGAATTGCGAACACGATGCTGATGGCGATTCTGGAGCGCACCCGTGAGATTGGCCTGATGAAGGCCATTGGCGCCTCAAACCAGGCGGTGATGGTCGTCTTCCTGGCTGAGGCAAGCGGCATCGGCCTTCTGGGCGGAGTGGGTGGCGTGGTTCTTGGCGCGATCCTGAGCGGCGTTGCGAACCTGATCTCCAGGAGTATGCTCCAGGACCAGGGGCAGCTGATCGGGTCCACGACGACGACGATTGCGCATATCCCGGTCTGGCTGCCGATCTTTGCCCTGATCTTTTCGGCTCTTGTGGGCACGATCTCGGGAGCCTATCCTGCCAGCCGCGCCGCGCGGCTGAGCCCGATCGAAGCACTGAAGTACGAGTAGGCTTCACATTCCTGTAGATCCGGCAGTTTGGAGGCGCCATGGAAGTGCGGGCAGTTACCTGCGTGACGTATTCCCCGACACGCACTACCCACCAAGTAGTGTCGGCCATCGCCACTGGTCTTGGGGTTAGCACGATCACCGACGTCGATCTGACCTGGCGTAAGGTAGGGATCAAGGTCACGGTGGCGCCCGACGACGTGGCAGTATTCGGGGTTCCCGTCTATGCGGGGCGTGTCGCAGCGACCGCTGTGGAGCGGTTGCGCTCAGTAAAGGGGCGGGGCACTCCGGCGCTTTTGGTCGCCGTCTACGGCAACCGAGCTTACGAGGATGCCCTTCTCGAGCTGGCCGACCTGGTCATCGGGTTCGGTTTCGTGCCCGTGGCTGCAGCTGCTTTCATTGGTGAACACTCCTACTCGACCAAAGAGGCGCCGATCGCCGCCGGTCGCCCCGACGTACAGGACCTTAAGCAGGCGCACGCTTTCGGCCGGTCCGCCCGCACACTGCTCGAAGGGGCCACGCATCCAAGGGATCTCGTACCGCTCGTCGTGCCGGGTAACCGGCCTCATCGCCGAGGGATGCGCGAGGGCGATGTCGCGCCATCGACGCTGTCTGATTTGTGCACACTCTGCGGCCTCTGCGGTGACGCATGTCCCGTCGGCGCGATCGAGGTTGGCGATGCGGTTGAGACCGATGGTTTGGCGTGCACCCTGTGCAGCGCCTGTATCAAGGTCTGCCCTACGGGTGCGCGCGTGATGGAGGATGAGGGCATTTTGAGAACGGCACGCTGGTTAGCCTCTGAGCACGGCGCGCACAAGGAGCCTGTCATCTTTCTGCCCTGATCTGTGCTATTTCGAGGCCTTCGAGGGCTCGGACGCGGGCCCTCTGGTAGTGTTGACCGCGGTTCAGCATTCTGCTCAAGGTGTCTGGGCCCAGCGAAGAGGGGTGGCTGGTAGTGCGTCTTGCCGGCCCGCGCGGAATCGGCGTATACTGTCACGTGCCCGCCCGATCGCATACCTTCGCTGGAGGTGCAACTTGGTTACTGAGGTTACCCACGCTCGTGCGCTGCGCGCAAGGCTGCTCGCAGATCCCTACCGACCCCTCTACCACGTCGTCACGCCCGAGGGCGTGTGTGCGCCGTTCGACCCCAATGGGGCACTCTTCTGGAATGGGCGCTACCACCTTCATATGATCGTGCAGACCGAAGAGGGCCATTGCTGGCACCACATCTCCAGCCACGACCTGATCCACTGGCGCCACCACGGCCTGTCTCTCGAGCCCGGCGGCGTCGATGAGGGGATCTTTAGCGGGGGTGCCTTCATCGACAGAGACGGCGTCCCTACGATCAGCTATTGGGGACTGGGGGAGAGCGCCGGCATCTGCCTCGCCACGAGCACCGATCCCGACCTTGCTGTCTGGACCAAGAGCCCCGCCAATCCTGTGATCCCCCAGACGTCGCTGGGCATCTACGAAGACGGTCACGGGCTGGTCTACGGCGCCGCCGATCCTTCGGCGATCTGGGTCCACGAAGGGCGTTACTATATGCTCACCGGGAACCTCCTGGTCCTGCGGGCGTACGGGATTGAGCGCGACCTTGATGAGCACAAGGGCGACACCGCCTATCTCCTTGTCTCGGACGATCTGGTCCGCTGGGACTACCTTGGCCCCTTCTATACATCGCGCCGGGAATGGACTCGGGGCGATGAGGATGACATGTGCCCCGACTTCTTCCCGCTGGGCGACCGCCATATGCTGCTGTTCATCAGCCACAATCTGGGGTGCCAGTATTACCTCGGACGTTACGAGGGCGCGCGCTTTGTTCCCGAGACCCACGGGCGGATGACCTGGGTCGACAACGCTTTCTTTGCGCCGGAGAGCCTGCTCGACAACAGGGGCCGGCGCATCATGTGGGCCTGGGTGTTCGACGGGCGTGAGCCCGCGACTCGCGAAGCGAGTGGGTGGTCCGGGACGTTGAGCCTGCCGCGCGTGCTCTGGTTGGGCGAGGACCGTACGTTGCGTATGGCACCGCCCGAGGAGCTCGCCTTGCTGCGTATGCATCCGAGGGACTATCGCGATCTCACGGTCGCAGCTGACAGCGAGGTGGACCTGGAGATGATCCGGGGCAACAGCCTCGAGTTGATTGTGGAGATGGCCGTGGGCGCCGCCACCGAGGCCGGGATCAAGGTGTGTTGCTCGCCGGACCGCGCCGAGGAGACCCGGATCTTCTATGATGCCGTGGAGAAGAAGCTGAAGGTGGACACGACACGGTCGAGCCTGGGGGAGGGTCCCAAGGTTGTCGAGGCAGGGCCGTTCGAGCTGGGCGCAGATGAGTTGCTTCGGTTGCACATCTTCGTCGACTGCTCGATTGTCGAGGTGTTTGCCAATGACCGGCAGGCTGTGACGCGTTGCATCTACCCGACGCGCCCCGACAGCCTGGGCGTGTCGTTGTTCAGCACGGGCGACGCCATTGCTGTGCCCTCGGTGCAAGCCTGGGAGATGGCTGCTGCCAATCCCTGGTGATGCGGCGCGGCTGCACAGATTGGCCGGGCAGAACCGGTCGATGGGATGGACGATAGCGGGCGAGCCTACGCTTAGTTAGTGACTAGACAAAGTGGGAGGGCAGGATGGCGCGTGATCTCAAGGCTCTGGTTGGCAAGCTGACCCTGGAGGAGAAGGCT
>JAXDDP010000134.1:0-10867 GCA_034676785.1 Anaerolineae bacterium
ATGAAGAGACCCTTGATCATCATATCACCGCTTCAGCGCGCCGTCGTGGTACTCTCGGTGATCCTTGTTTTCGCAGCGCTCTGGGCACCGCCAGCCGCAAGTGCCCACGACTGTCTCACAGATCCACTCAACGCGGCAGACTGCATGAGGACGCCGGGCTACCGGCAGGTGATCACGATCATCTTTGGCGGGTTGCCCGCTGCCGCGGCGATCATCCCCAATGTGTTGGGCAGCACGCCAACGCCTACCACTCCCACACGACGTGATCCAACCCAACCGGACAAACCGCAGGAACCTCCAACGATTCACTATGCTGTCCAGGTGAACAGCCAACACGTGACGCTGATACCTCCGGAAGGAGCGACGTTGGCGCTCAAAGCGTGGAAGTCGGTGGCGGGGGCCCCCTGGGCGCCGGCACCTGAAGTGGGGATCAGTCTGACGATCAGTCCCGATCTGCCGGACCTCCAGGTGACGCCTCGGTTGGGCTCCGGCGAGATGCACGTGACGCTCACGGCTGACGAGAAAGCGGTTGCCGGCACGCGCACATTGACGATTGTGGGCGCAGCACCTCAGGCGCAGACCTCGGCTCAGGTGCGCGTTGATGTGCAGACAAGCCCCTACCAACTGCAGGTGAGTCTGGAGCGCGTCGAGATCGCCGTCGGTGAGACGGTCGACCTCGAGGTTCGCGCCCTCAAGCTGCACGAAGATGGTCTCTGGGAAGAGGTCCCCGACGCCAGGATACGCCCGTGGCTGCCGGTGGAGAAGGACTTCTTCGAATGGTCTCCTCCTCCGCCCTATACTAAAGGGGGGAACGAGCTCTATGGGCACGCGGTCTTGAGCATCACTGCAATCAATGCCAGAAAACCGGAGGAGCTCTGCTACCTGAGCTTTACAGCCATCTATCCGGATCGGACCGAGATCGACAAGCGCGTCGAGATCCTCCTCAAAGCCGCCGACTACGAGCTGGTGTTCCTGTAGCGCTTGCTACGATAACGCCCCTTCCATAGACAGACCATGACAACCAAGATCTACACAATTCCTTACGACAGCGAGAGCAAGAGCTGGGAACCGCTGGTCATCAGCACTCAGGTCGTCAACCACGCCAACAAGGAGACGCAGAAACTGGATTCCAAGGTGCAGGTGGAGGACGCGGCGGGCAGCCGCTACCCTGCGATGACCAACAGCCTTCTGCTGCTCGAGGAGACTGAGATCGTTCCCCAGATCGAGGCCGGCGATGTAGCCAGAATTCACCTGCGGCTCAATACCGAAGACACCAGGATCCACCAGATCCTGGCGCGCAACCGTCGGTTCAAGCTCAAGGTCACGCTCCTTCCGGATCCTTATAGGGGCACAGGCAAGTCCGTCCAACCAGGTCCGCCTGTTGAGGGTGTGGCTGAGGTCGTGGTAGAGATTCGCCAGGTCTGGGATCTGACCTTCCGCAAAGTGCTCTGGGATGAAGGCAAGCCGATCGACCTCAACACTGTTGAGGGTATCGACCGGGATGCATTGCAGAATCTCGGGGATTGGGGCGGGAAACTGCTGCTCCAGCCCAAGGGACAAATCATAGATCCCGGCAGCGGCACGCAGATTGCGTCGACCCAGACCATCGTGGACGCTCATGAATGCACCCTTGACCGCGGAAACGGCGAGAAGATGGTGGGTGAGTGGGACGATGTCCGCAAAGCTTACATTTTCGACGTTCAGCCCACCCAGGAGGGCCCGGCGCCGGCTGGCGTTGGCGGTGACGTGACGGTGAGCCCCCCCATTCCGCCAACCCAGGGCTGGCAGCGCCAACTGGTGCGCGTACTCGCCGCCGCTCGGAAGATCGGGGCGCGCCTCGAGTCGGAGATCCCTGATCTGGCCCGGAATTACGTGCAAGGATGCCTCGACTATCTCGCTGAAAAGCCCGAAGCGGCGCTGTCCGAACGTCGCGAGGAGCTGAGCATCTGGGTCCTCAACACAACCCATTTCATCGAGTTTATGGGTCAGGCCACCGAGATGTTCAACAAGGCCTTGACCCTCTTCGACACGGCCTTCAAACGCTTCCTCGACAACATGGTCAACTTCGCGGTTGAGTTGATCTTCTCCCTGTTCGACGTGATGAGCCTGGTCTTCAAGTCTGCCACGCAGAGTGCCAAGGCGGCGCTGAAGGGTTCGACGAAGGAGATGGTAGAGCAGTTGTCGGAGCGGACGATGGTCGAGCTGACACAACGCCGCGTGGCTATCGAACAGGGCGTCAATGCTTCGCGTACGGGACTCAACACACTCGATAGACAGATCGCGGAGACGTGGTCCCGTTGGCCCAAGGATATGTCCAATCCCAACAGGGCGCTGCTGCAACAGATGGAGGAGGTGTCGGGCCAAGCTGCACTGCTCACCGAACAGCGCCAACAGCTCTACGAGCAGTTCGTCAAGCAGAAGAAGGCGTTGCTCGATGCAGAGGCCAACCTCCTCATGACGCAGGAGATCAAGGAGAATGCCGGCGAGGCGACCGAGAAGGAATTCCTTGACAAGATCAAGGCGAAGGCTTTGGCGTTGCCGGACGATCCCAACCTCCGTAACATCATTGCCGAGCTGGAGCAGATGGCGGCGAACGACGCTCGTCAGTATGCGGCACTGAATGCCCAGATTCGGAAGGCCCTGTCGGAACTCCCGCCCAACGCACCTACTCAGGCCCGGCTTGCGCTGGAACGCCTGTCTGCCGATCTCGACCGTGCCATCCAGACGTTGGGCGTTATCGATCTGAACAAAGAGACCTACTCCAACCTGCTGGTGGAGGGCCCCGTTGGCGAGCGACTGAAAGTCATCCACGAGCGTGCCCAGCAGGCGAAGAACGCCGCAGAGGCCATCCGCTACCAGAATATGGCCTGGGAGCACTACCAGGGATTCTTCTCACCTCTCTGGTGGTTTATGGACTGGTCCCTGGCGCAGATTCTCTGGTTGCACGATCTGGCGGTCGAGTGGATTCCTGGCCTGGCAATGGCTGAGAACCTGCTGGCGCTCTGTGTCGACACCGTGCTGGGCTACCTGATGAGCATCCTCAACGCTATGGTTGACTTCATGAACAGCCACCACTGGACCCGTTCGTGCATCAACAGCGAGGTGCGGGGGATAGGTAAGGCGACAGCGCTCGACAATGGCGTCAGCGCTCACTTCTTCGCTTTCCCACAGGCAACCAAGGACCTGGTGCCTGCTCTGGAGCCCCGCCGGATCGTCGCGATGGGCCAAAGTGGTTCTGCGGGTGAGATGCAGGCGGTGAAACAGCGTCTCATGACCCAGGCTGCTGGAGGTTACCAGCAAGAACGGAACGCGCAGCGGGCGCAGGCTCGAGCGGCCTTCGTCTCTTTGTGTCGCAAGGTTCTGGATACTTCGCATCTTGATCAGCCAGCGCCTGAGCAACTGCACGGTGCGTCTCTGACCGCGATCTGGCGGCAGCTTGTCGGGCCCATGGTCCAATACGAGGAGGCGTTTGCGGCTTCCAATGCCCAGGGCACCGATTATCTCTGGTCTATGGGTCGCTTTGCGCAGAACTCCACGTTCCAGGACTGGGATGGAGCTATTGAGTGGTTGACCTGGGCCGTTGCCTGGGGCTTGCGCCTGGGCAGCGTCTTGCTGGTCTTCACTGGCTTCGGTATTGCCGCGGTGCCCACTGCATTTGCCGCAGCACAGGGCGCTGAGTGGCTTGGTGCCGTCCTGCGACCGGCGGTCAGTTGGCTGGGCACGATGCCTGATGTGATTGCTTTCCAGTATGACATCGTCATTGCTGCGGCCTTGGTCTATGCGGCAGCTACCGAGGGAAACGTGGATCTCGAAAACCTGATCGTACCCAGTGAGGTCGCGGAGTAATCTATGAGCGAACGGAGCTTTGCGGAGTTCTTGGCGGCACTGGAGGAGCACGCTGCCGAGGATGAGGCGGATGAGGCCATCCTCCTTGCACCACCCCCGATGTCGGCTGGTCCGGCATCTGCGACAGCATCGGGCGAAGAAGCACCACCTGTCGCTGTCCTTCCGAACGATGAAAAGGCGCGCCCGAAGTTCTGCCGGCAGTGTGGCACGCAGCTTCAGGCGCATTGGCGGTTCTGTGGGCGCTGCGGTCGCCCGATTGTGTAACACATACTCGAAAGAAAGAGAGCGTCCCTCATGCGATGCCCATCGTGCCAAGCCCCTATTCGACCTGAAGACGTCTTCTGCGGCTCCTGCGGCTACAAGCTGACCCCGCAGGATAGAGCGGGCAATGCGGCCCCTGTCGCCGAGCAGCCCTCACCGTTCCCCCCGATGCCGGGTCCGCCACCCCTTCAGATTCCATCTTACTCCTCACCGGTACAGCCGGTTCAAGTCGTTCAACCAACATATGACCAGGCGTCTGGGCCCGCCGTGGCGGCACCGCAACCGGCGTATCCTCAGACGCCATCGCCGGTGTATAGTCAGGCCCAACAGCCGGTGTATGCGCCGGCGCCGCAACCATCGTATGGTCAATCGCTTCCTCAGGCTCCTCAGCCCAAGAAGAAAGGCCTGAGCGGTTGTGTGATTGCCTTGATCGTTGCGGCAGCCCTTCTGATTTGTGGTGGCCTCATCGTAGGTGCAGTCCTTCTCGTCCCTCAGATTCTGCCTCAGGCCACGCCAACGGTCCCGGTCTACCAACCGCCCTCGGATGGTGGCTTCTCGTCAACGGGCACCGATGTGCCTTTGGACGTCGTCAACAACCTGAGTGTCGCCGTCTGCTACCTCTACATCAGTCCCTCTGACAGTGATGACTGGGGTGGAGACTGGCTTGACGACATTGGTACGATCCCACCTGGTACGTCCCAGACCTTTTGGATCACCTCGGGCGAGACCGTGGACCTCCGGACCGAGGACTGTGACGGGAACGCGCTTGATGAGCAGTACGGGGTTTTTGTGCCGGCGGAAGGCCTGACGTATACACTGAATCCCTGAGCTCACCGGTAGTTTCACGCTTTGCGGGTCCGAACACCCGGTCGGACCCGCAAAGCTTCACACTCCCCCAGACCGAGAAGGAATACCCTGATGCGCCGTGTTTCCTCCATAGTCACCATACTCATCCTCCTGGTTGCGTGCAGTCCACACACCGAGGCTGTGGTGGTCTATACCTCAGTCGATCAGGTCTTCTCAGAACCGATCCTGAAGCGCTTTGAGGAGGAAACCGGGATCAAAGTGTTGCCGGTCTATGATGTGGAAGCTGCCAAGACGACGGGATTGGTGAACCGTTTGATTGCTGAGAAATCACATCCCGTTGCCGACGTCTTCTGGAGTGGCGAGTTCGCACAGACGATCATCCTGCAGGAAGAAGGTGTGTTGGCTCCCTATGTGCCGTCTGCTGCGGATGGTATTCCTGCTGTATATCGGGATATCGATGGCTACTGGACTGGCTTCGCCGGCCGTGCACGGGTGTTCCTGGTCAACACCGATCTGGTCTCCGAAGATCGGATGCCTGACTCTCTGGAGGATATGCTCGATCCTTCGTGGCCGGCTGAACAGATCGGGATCGCGTACCCCCTCTTCGGCACGACAGCTACCCATGCTGCTGCGCTCTACGCACACTGGGGGGCGTCTGAGGCCAGGCTGTTCTTTGAGAAGCTTGCGGAGCGTGGTATCCGCGTTGTCGATGGCAATGCAGTCGTCCGCGACATGGTCGTCGATGGGCGCTTGGCCTTTGGGCTCACTGACACCGATGACGCGTGCAGTGCTGTTGAGGCGGGACAGCCCGTCCGCATCATCCTGCCGGATCAGGGCGACGGTCAGTTGGGGACACTGATCATCCCCAACACTGTGGCGCTGATAGAGGGCGCGCCGAATCCTGCGATTGGCAAGCAGTTCATCGATTACCTGCACACTGATGCTGTCGCCGCTGAGTTGATGGCCTCCGGTTGGAGCCACGTGGACCTACACTCTGGCGCTACGGTCGCTGCGTGTCTGGAGGGACAGTCCATCCGCGGTATGGACGTCAGCCTGGGCTCCGTCTATGACCAGATGCAGTTGTCGAAGGAAGAGCTGACGGCGATCTTCGTGAGATGATCATCGCCACGCGTACGATGGTCCATCCGAGCACCTCCCGGCTACGCGCTGCGATCGGCGTGTGCACTACGAAGGGTGCGCGTCTTGCTGGTGCGTTTGCGTATGTTTTGCTGGTTCTCGGTCCCGGGCTTGCCCTGTGCATCGGTTTGTCCAGAATACCGCCCGCTACGTGGCCAGACCTGCTTGTCCCTCGCGGTCGACGCCTCGACCTCTTGTGGCGCAGTGGCGCACTCGCCGCTGCCGTTGCGCTTGGGGCTATGGCCACGGGAAGTCTGGCGGCTCTGAGGCTCATGCAGTGGCGTGGGCGCGCGCGTGCCACGCTGCGTTGGCTGATTCTGATGTTCCTTCCTTTTCCTGCAGTGACACACGCACAGGCATGGGCGTGGCTAGCGGGCCAGTTCAACAGGCTGCTGCAGCGTCAGGGCATGATGGGCATCCTATTCTATGGGTGGGGCGTGTCCTGGTGGGTGCAGATGCTCTGGCTCATGCCCATCGCGATCGGATTGGCGCTGGTCGCCTTTGAATCCGTCGACCCGGCACTGGTCGAGGCCGGGCGGATGCATCACGCAGGCCATCGTGTCCTGACACATGTAGTCTTTCCCCTCGCTATGCCACTCCTGTTGGCTGGCGCTGGTGTGATCTTCGTCCTGAGCCTCGTCGACTACGCGGTTCCCTCGCTGTTTCAGGTCAATGTCTATGCACTCGAGGTATTCGCGGACTTCTCCGCGCACAACCAACCAGGCCGGGCGCTGCTGCTCGCCGTCCCACTGCTCGTCACGACGGTGGCCGTTGCCCTGCTGTCGCAAGCCAGACTGAGACCGGCGGCATTGAGTCCGAGTTGGCGTCAGGTGAGCCCTGTGGGACAGGATCAGACCGGTTGGCTTGTGACGCTAGCCCAAGGTGCGCTCATTGTGGTCGCGCTGGGGATGGCTGTGCCGCTGGTCAGCCTGGCACTGCAGCTGGGTCCCTGGTCTCATTTTGCTGCGTCTGTATCGGCGGCTGGTCCCGAGATTGGGTACACCCTGCGAGTGGCGCTGGTGACCGCCCTGCTCAGCTTGCCGCTGGCCTACTGCGCGGCTAGGGGGGCCCTGCAACAGCGCTATCGGTGGCTGTGGTGGTTGGCGATCACGGCGCCGTTGGCCGTGCCCGGTCCTCTGATCGGTATTGGACTCATCGGGATCTGGAATAGCACGTTGGGACATAATCTGGCGATCTATGGCAGTTCGGTCATGCCCGTGCTTGCGTCGCTCGCCCGTTACACACCGTTTGGTGCTCTGGTGCTGGTCGCGACACTGCGTCGCCTCAATCCGAGCTTGCTCGAGGCGGCTCGAGTTCTTCGGCCCGGTGGTCTGCGCACCTGGTTGTGGGTGTCCCTTCCATTGCACGCGCCTGGCCTGGCGGCTGCTTATGGTCTCGTTTTCTGCCTCACGCTGTGTGAGCTGAGTGCGACCCTCCTGGTCGCTGCTCCGGGCCAGGGAACGCTCAGCCTGCGGATCTACAACTATCTACATTACGGAGCCTCAGACACAGTGGCTGGCCTTACCCTCGTGTTGACCATGCTCGTTCTGGCGCCTGGTGTGGTCGCCTTCTGTGCGAGTGCCCTTGTGTTCCGCAGGAACGCGGCACCACGCCTCTTGGCTCAGGGGCCCTCACATGATCAAGGTTGATGGCCTTTCCAAGCGCTTCGGCGAGGTGATCGCGCTGCGGGATATCTCGCTCGAGCTCTTGCCTGGAACCGTCACCGCAATCCACGGTCCATCCGGCAGTGGCAAGACCACACTACTGCGTCTTATCGCTGGCCTGGAGGCCCCAACCACTGGCACGATTCACATCGGTGGTGTCCTCGCCAGTACCCCTTCGGCGGTGACCGCCCCCCATCATCGCGGCGTGGGCTTTGTCTTTCAGGAGGCAGCCCTCTGGCCACACATGACCGTCTATCAGAACGTCGCCTTTGGCCTGTTGGGTCTACCGCGTGGGGAAGTGAAGGCGCGCGTTGCTGAGATGCTCGCACAGCTTGGCATGGACGACCTGGCACGTCGGTACCCAGGTGAACTCTCTGGCGGGCAGGCTCGCCGCGTCTCGTTGGCGCGCACGTTGGTGACCCACCCGCCGCGGCTACTGCTGGATGAGCCGCTGACCCATATACACCCTGAGATGCGGTCCGAAATCCTGAAACTCATCGCGCAACTGGCGGCCGATCGCGGTACGACGGTCGTCTATGTCACGCACGAGCTCGCCGAGGTGGCGCGCCTTGGTGGCAGCCTCATCCGGATGGAAGAGGGTGCCATTGTCCGGTCTGAGGCCTGTCTCGCCGGTGAGGTTTCCGCCTCTGACACCCCTAACAGGGAGTCCTTCGGTGCCGACTGAGTCGCCATTCGCTCCTCCGCCCCCTATCCCGCCCGCGCGTTCAGGCTGGCGCCAAACCCTATACTTCCTCGCCGGCATTGGTCTCGTGGTCGTGCTTGGGCTGCTTGTGATGCGACTCCGGCCCCCGCCGAAATTGCCTGACGGATGGTCGCGGTTGGTGCCCCCCCACGACGTGATGGCCCTCCTGGAGTATCGGGACAGGATATGGAGTGGGGGTCGGGATGGCCTTGTCGTGCTTGACCGCGAGACGGGCGCGCTGCTCGAAGAGGTGCTGGCTGACGCTCCCATTGCCTACGTGACCGGAATGGCCGTCTCTTCGTACGACGACAGCCTCTGGGTAGGGCATCGTGGTGGCGTCAGCCGTTTCGACGGCACAACTTGGGTGACGCAGGGCACAGATGCTGGGAGGGTGCTGGCGCTGCTCGTGGATCGCAACGGAGCTCTCTGGGTGGGCACTGAACAGGGCCTGGCTTATCTGCGCGACGGTACGTGGATCCAGTTCACATCTGCCGATGGCCTGGCGAGCGACAGTGTCTCCTATCTGTTCGAGGACAGCCAGGGACGGATCTGGGCGGGAGCCGGCTATGCCTATGAAGGGGGTGTTTCGGTGTACGAGGAGGGCGCCTGGAAGCCCTCGGACGTGCAGGAACATCTTCCCCATCCCTATCTGAACGCGATGCTTGAGGATGACGACGGTACCCTCTGGTACGGTACCGGCTTCAGCTCCTACGGTGGAGTAGCCATCCACAACGGTTCCGGCTGGCGGACGCTAACGGTTGATGATGGTCTTGCTGGCGCCAAAGTCCGCTACCTCTTTCGGGATGCTGCAGACGCCATCTGGGTCGGCTCTGAGTACAACGGGATCGTTTGGATGGGCCCGGACACTCCGGCTAGCGGTTGGCGGACCTTCACCCCGAAAGAGGGCCTTGCCGGGCTGGAGGTCAAGGCCATGCTGCAGGATAGTCAGGGAAACCTATGGATTGGCACCGAGGCAGGGTTGACGCGCATCAGCCATGATGCGTGGATGCAGCTGGGCAAGTAGCCTGGCTGATTGGCCCGAGTCCTCTCTTGAGCAGTCTCAGCAGTCTTTCACCTCACCTGTGGCCGTCGCCCCCTCGACCGTATTGCCATGGGCATCAATGCCATGGACCTGGAACTGGTGCACTCCTGGCACAAGCTGCCACAGCGCCTCATAGGGGGGCGCCTCGAGCTCGACAAGCACCTCGCCGTCCACCCGCACTGTTACCTGCGCCAGCGCATCCGTCGTGACCGCGACGACCCGGATCTTCTGTTGGGCGCGGGGGAGCGTACTATCGATGCGGTACACTGCGCCGTCGTCGGGACTGAGCAGTTCCAGCCTGGTCGCGCTCCCCGATGGGGTCGCCTGGACCGGCAATAGTGGCACGCCGTGCTCTCTGCCCCACGCTTGCGCCTCGGCTGGCAGTGCAATCATGACCTGGTCGCCTACACGCACGTGCATGTCGCACGGTGTTGTTGGCTCGGTCCCAGCCACGAAGAGCTCGGTGATCCTGTGTGGGCAGTCCGGCCCCGGCAGGTGGCCCGAGAGGGCACAGACCTCCGCCTCCGTGAGGCCTTCAGGCCGCTCGAACTCCCGGATTGGGAGGCCCTTATGTGCGACGTCCATGACATCGTGCCAGATCGGCGCCGCGCCGGTGATGCCCGTGACCCCCTGCATAGGTTCGTTGTCGGCGTTGCCTACCCAAACGCCGACGACGAGATCCGGCGTGTAGCCAATCGTCCAGTTGTCGCGAAAGTCGGTCGTGGTGCCGGTCTTGACGGCTGCAGGCCGGCCCAGTGCGAGCACGCTGCCCTCACCGAAGGTAGGGATTCGCGCACTGTCGTCGCTCAGGATGTCCGTGAGCAAATAGGCGATGCGCTCATCCAACACGCGCTCTCTCAAGCACGGCCCCGCAGAGGCGCACTGCTGATGCCATAGGTGAGTGCCTCTGGAATCCGTCACCGAGCTCACGAACTGCGGCGTAACCGCATAGCCACCATTTCCGAGCGCAGCATACGCTGAACTAAGCTCGAGAAGGCTCACCTCACCGCCGCCGAGCGTTGCAGCCAGGCCCAGCCGGTCTGGATCATCGAAGCTGTGGATGCCCATCCGGCGTGCAAGCGAGGTCATCGTCTCCACACCGATCGTGTCCAATACCTTGACTGCGACGACGTTGTACGACGAAGCCAGTGCTTCCCGCAGCCTGACAGGTCCGCGGTAGGTAAGGTCGTAGTTGAGGGGGACATAGGATGTGCCTTCCTGCGTCACGAATGAAGTTCGTACATCCATCATGACGGTGGCTGGCGTCATCCCCGTCGCGAAGGCTGCCGCATTGGTAATCGGCTTGATCGACGATCCTGGCTGGCGAAGCGCCGTCGTTGCATTGCCGGCGCCGTCGATGCGGGCCGAGAAATAGTCGGGGCTCCCCACCATTGCCAGTACCTCGCC
>JAXDDP010000135.1:0-3577 GCA_034676785.1 Anaerolineae bacterium
GCGCGCTCCCGAAGCATACGCAAGACTTCACGGATGTCCGGCCTGGTTGGGCGTCCTTCAGTCATGGATGATGCGCTCCTCCAAAGCATCGGCCACGTCCCGGCGCAGTTCCTGCATCTGACCGGCGACCGTGTTATCGATCACCAGATCGCCCAACCGCGCCTGAATGCCCAGCCCCAAGATCGCGTCCAGCCTTACATCCGTGTTGACGTTACGGTCTGCCAATGCTGAGAAAGTGCGCGCGACCAGACCTTGCTGTTCCGGCGTCAACGGCTTGGCCGTCCGTACCACCAGAGTCGGTGTGCGATCCCCCAGCGATCGGCGCAATGCATCAACGCGACTCATGTCACTCTGACCAAGCTCCCAGACACTGTCGCAGACCTGCTGCACGAGCGCGTTGTGCACTTCCTGGGGAGCGACGCGACCAATGACCAGCCCACTCACATCGAGGACTGCCTTGAGCAACTCATCGTGGAACTCCTCGATCGCCTGTCGCTTCATGCGGAAGGCGTCCATCTGCGCTTCGGTAAGGATACGCTCCACTTCGGCCTGGGTCTCCTGCATAAGGGAACCACGCTCGACCTCGGCCTGATTCCTGGCGCGACTGATGATCGCCTCCGACTCGTCCTCCGCCGACGATAACCGCAACTCCAGCTCCGCTCGCAGCTCAGCGGCTTCTTGTCGAGTCCGCTCCAGATCCCGCATCTTGCGCTGCCGCTCCTCTGCCCGCTCCCTGACCGCTCGCATCACTGGGCGATAGAGGACGTAGTACAGAGCCACGGTCAGCACAACGAAGTTGAAGATCTGCCACAGCACCGTCGCCATATCCGGACTGAGAAGACCCGGTTCATCCATAAGCTAGTCCTTGCTCTGACATGCCACTAACCTACCGGGAAGAATCGATCCAGCAATGGATTGGCAAACAGCAGGATCAACATCACCAGCAGAACGTAGATGGCTGTCGTCTCGAGTAGCGCCATCGCAACGATCAGGGTATTGCGGAGATCATTGGCAACTTCAGGTTGCCGCACCATACCTTCGAGTGCCCGGAGAACCGCGCGACCCTCAACAATAGCCGGCAGAATTGCGCCAAGAATCATCCCCACACCCGCAACGATGATGGTTACCAGCGTAACCAGGGTACCAGAGTCCATTTGCTCCATTTTTACAGTTCTCCTTTAGGTGAGTGTACGGGCAACGTCAAAGCTTATAGCCTAGGAAGCGCCCGCTGTGTCCTTGGTGCGGACCGCCGTTGAGATCGCCGATGTCGCCAGCACCATGAAGATGTAAGCCTGTAGCACGCCGGTGACCAGGCTGAGGACAATCAAGGGTAGCGGTGCAATGGGTTTGACGAGCCTGTAGATGACCGCAACGATAATCTCGCCCGCGATGATGTTACCGAACAGCCTTAGTGAGAGCGACATGGTCCGGCTGGCCTGTCCCACGATATCGAGGACGATCATCGGCGAGGCTTGCTCTCGCAGGTAAGGCCACAGACCCTTCTTCTGAACGCCGAAGATGTGCACCGCGATTAGGACAGTCACCGCGAGGGCAATCGGTGTGTTGATGTCTCGCGTCGGCGTACACACCCACGGCACCACGCCGATGTTGTTGGCAACCGCAAGGAACAGCCCCAGCGTGCCCAGATACGGAATGTACGGATCCACATTCACACCTGTCATCACATCGGCGACCGTACTTCTGAAAAACTCGACGAGCATCTCCAGCGCAGATGGCCGGGTCATGCGGAACAGAACGACGCCGCCTAGAATCACGGCCATCGTGAACCACGTCGACACAACGGTATCCCGCACGGGAATACCGAAGATCCAGAACGCAACCTCCGGAAAGACCTCCTCCATGCAAACGACTCCTTCTCGGCTAAGTCGCATCGGCGCGACCAACCGTGCGCCGCGCCAACAGAAGAACCCCAACCCAACGTGCGACCCCGTAGCCCACAGCCAGCGCGATCGCCACGGTTGCGTCTACGCGGGCAGCCAGAATCAGCGCTGCCATCAACGACGCGTAGCGCACCAGGTAGCCAGCAATCGCCACCAAGGTCGACCGCGTCATGGCCAGCGGGTCAAGCCGCCGTCCGAACCGCACCAACAGATCTAGATGTAGGACACTGAGCACAATGCCTACCAGGAGCCAGAGCAAAGCGGGCCCAAGACGGACGTGCACGTTAGCGCTCCTGGCGTACCGTTTCCACGTCTTCGGCGGAAGCCCCCAGCGCCTGCATCAGCCGCCTCGCCAGCCGGTCGTATTGCACTTCGGGCTCTGCCGGCGCCATCTCCTGTTTGGACGCCGGGCCGCTCGTCAGCACAACGACCTCGTTGTCCCGAACGCGCAAGATGCCATCTTCCAGCGGCAGCTCCCCCGACTCCAGGTCGGTCTCATACTGCAGCGGACCCGACGGCATCTCAGCAACGAGCGGCGCGTGCCGCGGATAGATGCTGAGCCACGCACCATCGGCGAGTCTCACTCGCACCTTCAGCGCTGCCTCAACCGACAGCAGCACTCGTTCCGGTGTCAGCACGACGAGGTGCACTGTCTGGGCCACGCGGGGCGCCTCCCTCGCGCTCCATAGATCGGGCACGGCTAATGACTTGATCGATGCTACCGACCATATAGAAAGCCTGCTCCGGGAGTTCGTCATATTCGCCATCCAAGATCCCCCTGAACCCTCTGAGCGTCTCCGCCAGTGGCACTGAAGCCCCCGGCATCCCGGTAAATGCCTCCGCTACAACAAAGGGCTGCGTCAGGAATCGTTGGAGACGCCGCGCCCGGTGCACGGCCAGCCGGTCTTCGTCACTGAGCTCCTCAATACCGAGGATCGCGATCACATCCTGAAGCTCCTCGTATCGGGCGAGAAGCTCCCGGACAGCCATCGCAATCCGGTAATGCTCCGCACCAACGCCCTCGGGCGTCAGAAGCGAACTGCGGGAAGCCAACGGGTCGATGGCAGGATACAAGCCCCGGCTCACCTGCTCTCGAGACAGCACAGTCGAGGCATCGAGGTGTGCGAACGTTGCCACGACGGCCGGATCGGTGAGGTCGTCCGCCGGAATGTACACGGCCTGGATGGAGGTCACACTACCGCGGCTCGTCGTCGTAATGCGCTCCTGGAGTTCGCCCATCTCCGTTTGCAGCGTGGGCTGGTAGCCAACTTCACTGGGCAGTCGTCCAAGCAATGCCGACACCTCTGAGCCTGCCTGGAGATAGCGAAACACATTGTCGATGAACAACAGCACTTGGCGGCGCGCATGATCGCGGAAGTACTCAGCCATCGTCAGAGCCGTGAATGCGACGCGCTGGCGCGCGCCCGGTGGCTCGTTCATCTGCCCGAAAACCAGCACTGTGTTGTCGATCACACCGCTGCTTTGGAGTTGCAGCCATAGATCGTTACCTTCACGGCTCCGCTCACCTACGCCAGCAAACAGTGCGATGCCAGAGTGCTGCCGTATCGTATTGCCCATGAGTTCAATCATGAGCATGGTCTTCCCCACCCCGGCACCTCCGAAAAGGCCGATCTTGCCGCCCTTAGGATAGGGCGTCAGCAAGTCGATGGCCTTGA
>JAXDDP010000137.1:0-6897 GCA_034676785.1 Anaerolineae bacterium
TGGATCAAGATGCAGCAAGTCCACGAGCATGCCCTTCCCTTTGGGCGTGGCCAGAACCCGCGCCCCCGGGTAGCGCTCGAGGACCAAGGGGATCGTCCCGGAATGGTCTTGCTCGGCATGGTGTGCCACGACGTAGTCCACGTGCGCTATGTCATCGAGCTGGGCAAGCAGAACCTCGCTCATCGTCGGGTCGACCGCATCCAGCAAGGCTGTCTTCTGGTCACCTTGCACAAGGTACGCATTGTAGCTCGTGCCTTCGGGCAGTGGGATGAGGGAGTCAAACAACCGGCGGTGCCAGTCGACAGCTCCCATCCACGTGACCCGGTCGCTCAATGGCCTCTTGTCCATAGATCATACTCCCCAAGTCATCTGAAACACCAGGGCCGCACCCATATGGGGATCGGCCCTGGCTCACTCAGTCTCCCAGAAGCCGGTAGGTCTACGCCCCGGCGGCGATTGCCGCCACATCCGCCTCGACCGTCGAAATGGGCTTGATGTCGAAGTGCTTCACGAGAACCTCGGCGACGCCCGGAGAGAGGAACGCCGGCAGCACCGGTCCAAGCCGGATATGCTTGACGCCGAGATAGAGCAGCGCCAGCAGAACCAGGACCGCCTTCTGTTCGTACCACGCGATATCGTAAGAGATGGGCAAGTCGTTGATGTCATCCAGCCCAAACGCCGCCTTGAGTTGCAGCGCGATGTAGGCCAGCGAGTACGAGTCGTTGCACTGCCCGGCATCGAGAATCCGCGGGATCCCGGCGATGTCGCCCAGCGGCAGCTTGTTGTAACGGTACTTGGCGCACCCAGCCGTCAGGATGACGTGATCCTTCGGAAGCGCTTCTGCCACATCGGTGTAGTACTCACGTGTCTTGTGGCGCCCGTCGCATCCGGCCATCACGACAAAGCGCTTGATAGCACCACTCTTGACCGCCTCGATCACCTTGTCCGCCACGCTCATCACCGTCGCGTGCGCGAAACCGATAGGGATCGTCCCCTCTTCCAGTGCCTTCGGCTCACTCGACGCCAGCGCTGCCTCAATCACCGGGCTGAAGTCCTTCTGCTCGCCCGGCTTGCGGTCGGCGATATGCACCGCGCCAGGCCAACCGACCAGCCCGGTTGTGAACAGCCGACCCGCATAGCTCTCCTTGGGCTCAACGAGACAGTTGGTCGTCAACAGAATCGCGCCGCCGAAGCTATCGAACTCCCGCTGTTGGTGCCACCACGAACCGCCGTAGTTGCCGGCGAAGTGGTCGTACTTCTTGAAGGCCGGATAGGCGTTGGCCGGAAGCATCTCGCCATGGGTATAGACGTTGATACCCTTCCCCTTGGTCTGCTCCAGCAGCTCCTCCAGATCGCGCAGGTCGTGGCCGCTGATCAGGATGCCGGGGCCGGGTCGTACGCCAATGCTCACCTGCGTCGGTTCGGGATTGCCATACGTGCTGGTATTGGCCTCGTCGAGTAGGCGCATCGCCTCAACGCCCATCTCGCCGGTTCGCAGCACGAGTCCGACCAGATCGTCGGCGCTCAGGCTGTCATCGGTCGTGGCATCCAGCGCTTCCTCAATGAAGGCCAGAATGTCATCGTTGGTGTGCTCGAGCACGTAGGCGTGCTCCGTGTAGGCTGCCATGCCCTTCAGGCCATAGACGATCAGCTCACGCAGCGACCGGACATCGGGATCAAGGTCGGGATTCGCCATGATTCCCACAAGCCGGCCCTTCATATCGAGCACTTGCGCGTCGTAGCTCTTGGGCTCCCACACCGCGTGCTCCGGCAGGCCGCTCCCGCAAGCGTCCGCACCGTGAAGCTCGCCACAGCGCGCCTGTGCTTTGCCCCGCAGGGCATCGCGTCGCGCGACGGCCTCCTTGATCCACGCGACGTACCGATCGGGATCGAAGTTGGCGTTGGTGATAGTCGCAAAGAGCATCTCTGCTACGAAGAGATCAGTTTCGGGGTCGACCACGTTGAGATTCTTGCGCCCTCTGACAGCCCAGAAGGAGATTCCCTTCAGCAGCCAGATCAAGAGGTCCTGGAGATGCGAGACCTCGGGCGACTTCCCACAGACACCGCGGACCGTACAGGCTACGTTTTTTGCCGCCTCTTCACACTGATAACAGAACATCGCCGTCATACAAATGCCTCCTTAAGATGGAAATCATCCTACAGCAACGAGAAACCAAACCAATCAGATGGGCGCCTGAGGTGATCACCTGCCGTCGCTGGAGAAGGCATCTTCCCAGACAATGGCATAGGTGAGGGCAATCGCTTGTGTTGGACAAACCGCTTCACACTGACCGCAATAGGTGCATGCCTCAGGGTGGACGAACGTTGGAGTGCGTCCTTCCATAGCGACCACCAGCTCGGGGCAATGCTCCGCACAGAGGCCACACCCAATGCACACATCCAGGTCCAGCGTTGGCACAGTCCAGTTATCCATACCCTCACACTCGGATCAGTTCCAAGAGAGCGCTACCGACCCATCTCAATCTATCATAGCACGCATCGACCGCCCGCACTACGACAAAAGTCTCTTTCGGGACAGGCAGCGGCAAGCTGCGCGGATTATGCTATAGTGGTTTGCACTGAACGACCGCCACGTGTCCGGGCGTGAGTCATTCCCTGGAGGAGCGTACTTATGTCGCCTCGACTATCCTGGAGATCGATTCGTGTTCTGACGGTGAGCCTGATTGCCACCCTCATCGTCGTCGGATTGGGCGCACTGGCGGCGAGCCTCGCCAACCGCGCGGAGTTGGCTCAACCGGCGGAGCGCGTCGATGCCCTTGTAGGAAGCACCGACGAGTGCGTCACCTGTCACAGACGGGAGTCCCCCGGCATTGTGGCGCAATACGGCGTCAGCGATATGGCTGCAGCGGGCGTCACCTGCATGGACTGCCACGGCGTGCCAGCGGACTATCCCGAGGCCATTGAGCACGAAGGGACCACGATGCTCAGCAGTCCCACCCCGGCGCGCTGTGGCGCCTGCCACGAGTCTCAGGTTGCGCAGTTCTACGCAAGCCGCCACAGCCTGCCGGCCTACGTGGCCTACGCGGGCGCGCAGAGTCTCACTCCCACCCATCTCGCGATGTACGAGGCAGTCGAGGAGGGAACATTTGCCCCCTCGCAAGCACGGAATCAGCTCTACGCGATGGAAGGCGAAGCGGTGACCCACTTCGCATGCGAGACCTGCCACAACGTGGGACTTCCCCGCGCCGATGGATCAGTCGGGCGCTGTCAGAACTGCCACCTACGCCACACTTTCAGCCTTGAGCAAGCACGCAAACCCGAGACCTGCAACGCGTGTCACATTGGCCCGGACCACCCCCAGTGGGAGATCTACCAGGAGTCCCCCCACGGAATCAGTTACATGACCGGCGGCCACGCCTGGAACTGGGAGGCCGAACCCGGAACGCTGACGACGGCTGACATCCCTGCAGCAACCTGTGCGACCTGCCACATCAGCGGCTTCGGCACGTCGGAGTCTACCCACGACGTCGGTGACCGGCTGGCCTGGTACCTCTTCGCCCCGCAGAGCACGCGACGGCCCGACTGGGAAGGGAATCTCGCCCGAATGCAGGGCGTCTGCATCGCCTGCCACAACCAGACGTTCATCGACAGCTTCTACGCAGCTGCCGATGCGGCGACGGAAGCGGTCAACGACTGGGTCGTCGAGAGCGATGCGATCGTCAACCCCCTGGTGGAGGCTGGGCTGCTGACTGACGAGCCCTTTGACCAGCCCATCGATTTCACGCATTTCGAGCTCTGGCACCACTGGGGGCGCACGGCCAAATTCGGCGTCTGGATGCAGGGACCCGACTACGTGCAGTGGCACGGCGCCTACGAGATCCTCAGCGACCTGGCGGAGCTACGGGAGATAGCAGCAGAGCTTCAGGGAGAGCATTCCCGATGAACGGCGACATCGCGATCCTCTTTCCAGGATTGCGTAAGGTGCGCTGGGATCGACAGTGGTACGCGGTTGGGCGCGACGAGGCCTATCTGCTCTTTATCGTTCTCAATGAACTGCTGCTCGGGGTAGAGACGACGCTGGCTCACGTCAGCAACGGCACCCTGCGGCCCTACGAATGGGTCCCCATTCTGGGGGGGCCCGCGATGGGCCTGGGGCTCATCGCCGCTTACGTGGGTCGGCGCCGTGGATGGCGTTGGGCCACCCCACTGGCGGTAGCGATGCTTGGCAGTAGCATCGTCGTGGGTGTATTAGGTACCTACCTGCACCTGTCACACTCGCTGCGCCCGCTGGCGCCCAGTGGCGCACGCGTGACCCTGTCGCTCGTGGTGTGGGGGCTGCCGCCGTTGGCACCGCCATCCTTTGCCCTGGTAGGCCTTCTGGGGCTCGTCGGTCTTGCAAAGCTCGAGCAGGACGACAAGAGCCATCTCTACTTCCTCCTATCCAGCGTCGGGGTCGCGATCGCGACCGTGAGCAGTGTCTTTGACCACATCCGGAGCGGTTTCACCAATCCCTGGCTCTGGGTCCCTACCATCGCCGGCACCTTCGGTATGATCGCCGCGTTCGCGGTGGGGGTCATCCGGCGGCGCGAGAGAGCGGACCTGATCACCTACACTGTGGCAATGGCAGCGCAGCTCATCGTTGGGCCCCTGGGATCCCTGTTGCATCTTTACCACGATCTCGGCGTGGGCGGCACGATCGTCGTCGAACGGCTGCTGCGGAACGCCCCCGTGCTGGCCCCCATGGTCTTCGCCAACATGGGCCTGATGGGCTTGCTCGCCCTGCTGGATGCCAAAGACGAGAGCCGCACGGGATGAGGAGCGATGCCTGATCACCAGGGTCTCAGCAAACCAGGCCTGGAGCAATTGCGTGGGATAGCGCTCTTTGCGACCCTCTCCCCGGCCACGCTATCCGAGATCGCGGCGGTCGCGACCCTCCACACGGTACCCGCTGACACGCACGTGCTGCTGCAGGGCGACGGCTGTAGCGCTGCCTACTTCATCCTCTCCGGCGTCGTAAGGATCTACAGAGTTTCTGAAGAGGGACGGGAGCAGGTTCTGGTAAGTCTTGGGCCCGGCAAAGCGTTCAATACTGCCCCCATATTCCAGGCCGCGGGCACGAATCCAGCGCACGTCGTCACGCTCTCCCCGGCCTTGCTGTGCACGGTACAAAAAGACGATCTACTTCGTCTCGTGACGGCTCGCAGCGACCTGGCACTGGCTCTGCTCCGCGACTTCGCCGATCGCCTGACTCACCTCACGAACCTTGTCGAGGGACTGGCGCTGCACTCAGTGCAGCAGCGAGTGGCGCGGTTCTTGCTTGACCGGGTGGCTCCCGTCGCTGATGCTGTTGGAGGGTCCGTCCGGAATCACCAGCCCGAACTCCGCCGGTGGACTCAGCAGGAGATGGCAGTGCACCTCGGCACCGTGCGCGACGTCGTGGGACGCGAGCTGCGGACGATGGAAGCAGCCGGGATCCTGCGCCTCGAGCGGGGTCGCA
Organism: Anaerolineae bacterium; assembly: GCA_034676785.1. Lineage (GTDB taxonomy): Bacteria > Chloroflexota > Anaerolineae > B4-G1 > SLSP01 > PWVB01. The sequence goes on from JAXDDP010000137.1 coordinate 5,459, forward strand.
TCGTGCTCATCAGTCGTGAGGCGCTGGAGGACCTGGCCCGCCGCTAGGCGTGCAGAGCCTCCGCCCGCCGCTGGGCGCGCGGGCCTCACAACTCAGCGATTGGGAAGTGATGCTCCCCTTGACCGACCGATGGGATTGCCTTCAGTAAGCGGGCAGTGCGCTTGGAATGCGGCTGACCAGAGAGGGCGCCGGAAGGTCGAGCCACCGCTCGGACAGTTCGGTGTAGTTTGCTCCCAACCAGATGCACGCCGTGCCCGGGTCGTTGAACACGATCAGTGTGACACCAGCCTGTCCACAACGGTACTGCGATCCCAGGTTGAACCACTGTGCCCCGTGAGCCACGATGGCGTAACGGGCACCACGGAGCTTCGCTCCTGGGCGAGCGTGAGCTTCGGCCAGGCTGCGGAGGAGCTCATCAGCATCCGCGTCCTCCGACACCCACCGGCAGTCAAAAAGCTGCCGATATCCCGCCGTGACCCGCGCATCGGCTAACACCCTCTGCTCGTGGACCACGATATCGGCAGCCAGCACCTTTCCATAGGCATAGGTACAAACGAGCGAACCCTTGTCTGTAACGAAGTACTCGATCGGCATTGCGGGTTTCCTATTCTGGTGCCCCTGATTGGGGCCACTAGCCGGCGCCCAGAAGCTAGACCGATGGCTCCAGGCGAAACCCCATATAGGGTTGGGACTGCATCCAGTCCTCCAGTTGAGCCGCGAAGGCCTGCAGCGAGGATGCCTGGATTCCGCGCAGGGCCAACCGCTCCATGTCGCTCAACTCGAACTGAGAAAGCACGTGTTCACGCTCGCCATCGAGCAGTTTGGTGCAAAGCTGGGGATCGACCACGGCGTGGGCGATCAGACTCCGCAGGGCCATATCTGACATTGCATCACCCCTACCCCTAGCCGCCGACGCAGCCGCCGCCACCCGTCGATGGACAAGCGTAGACCGCCTCCGCCCCGCCCGGCACACCCTGGGCTACGAGCGCGAACACCAATGCCAGAGCGACAAGTGCCACGCGAATGATGCGGGGATCGTCAACCTTGAGCAGGGCCAGTTGCATCTGAGCTTTCATTGCTATACCTCCAAGGGCTTGTTGAAATCCTGTCTGAACTGGCCATAGAGTACCAAGAGCCGATTACCAAACGGTATACGCGCCGGTTACGGAATCTCATCCCTCGTGGCGATGGCCTGAGCCCACATCCACCGGCGCCAAATACAACAGGCCGCGTAGGACTGTATCCCACGCGGCCTGTTGGGGGGGGGCGACCACCAGGCGCCCTCGCGAACCCGGCGCTAGTCCAGAGGAGCCTCGCTAAGAATGCGGCGATAGAGCTGCACCGTCGTCTTCGATGGTGTCGCGCCCAGCCCATCGCGCAGCTCGCTCACACAGCGCTCATACTGAGCCAGAGCGCTGCTCCGTTCGTCTGAGAGGGCA
>JAXDDP010000139.1:0-36240 GCA_034676785.1 Anaerolineae bacterium
ACGCAGCAAAGCGTCCCCTTCGCCGGCCAATCTGACCTCGTGGCGGTCGCGCACGACATCTCCCTCGAGCCACCAGGACGTGGGATATGCGCCCTCTGCAGGCTGACCATCATCCTGTGCCACGAGGTCTCCGGCGTCGTTGAGTAGATGCACGAAAACCGTTGCATCCCCCTCGGTTATCCCTACCGCCCGCCAATAGAGGTCGATCAACAGCCGATTGCCTTCGAGGGCCAGATCGTAGGCCGCCAACTCGATCCCGGGTCCCAATCGCGCGCCGAGACGCACTGCCTGATCCGGAATTGCAACGACGCCTCTCACGCGCCACGGCCCCAAGCTCAGGGTATCCTCGCCTCCTGTGCCGTAGGTCAGAAGCACGTTGCTCTCGTCGAGCAGCTTGAGGTCAAGCCACACCAATGCGGGCACGGGTGCCCACTCGGGGATCTCCAATGCTACACGATGGGCAACCACATCTTCTGCTCTCCAGTACGCACTTGGGTACAGCGTACCCCCTAACCATCGCGTGTCATCCGCAATGCGTCGGGTCGGATCGATACCACGAAGCTGAGCCGAAAACGAAAGGAGTTCTCCAGGCGAACGCCTCTCGCCCTCCATGCCGCTGCGCCAGTACAACACCGCAGCCAGACGGTCGCCACGGACCAGCGCATCGGCATCGATCTCATAGCCAACAAGGCGTACATGCTCCGCTTGCACCTCGACGATGGTCGCCGAGGCCGGCAGTCCCTCTGACCGGTAGGGCGATCTAAATGCCGGACGCAACGAGACCCAGGGCAAGAGTAGCGCCACAAGCCCGACCCATCCTGCGAGACCTAGCAGGGAGCGCCGGACCCATACCGATCGCCATTGAGCGAGTCCCCACACCAGCAAGACTGTCACGGCTCCGGCTGTAGGGAATAGTAGGCGCCCATACGGTGCGCCGGTCGCCGACGCCCAGCGTACGAAAGCCACGCAGTTCATCGCGAAAACAAGGGCTAACAGCCCCAGAGCTCGCCTTGAGAACACCGATTCTGTCCTATACGACCCACCGGGCAGAAGTGCCTTGGCAAGACCCGACACAGCCAACCCGATAGCGATGCACCAAGGCGCATAGGCCCACCATGGTGCTGTGATCAACGCCCAGCCGAAGGCTGCCCAGTAGGACTGGAGCGTGTGCCAGGCTTCGCGCCATCCGAAGTTAGCAAGTGGCACCTGGATATCGAAGTGCGGCCTGGTACCCAGTGCGTCGCCGTACCCTGTAAGGTTCATCAGGTACCATCCTCCTCCAACCAGGATGGCCGCAACGCTGAATGCCGTCGCACGTGTCAGACCGCGTTTGGCACTGTTCACATCGCGAGACAGGCCTCGCTCCCCATAGGCCGATAGGAACGCTCCCAGGCCCACAATCGGCAGGAGCATGAGTGCGCTCTGCTTCGTGAGCATAGCCAAGCCCACGACAATGCCCGAACCTGTCCAGTGCAGCCACGAGGCGTCGCTTCGCATCTGATATAGCATCAGGAGCATCGACGCACCGAACAGCGCGTTCGTGAGAGGATCATTGCTCACCCCGGTGTGACTTGCCACGAACTGCGGGTTGCATACCAACCACAGAACCACGGCCACGGCCATCCAGGGACGCTGCGGCCACACCGTGATGACCGCCCCGTACGTGAAGACGATCACGCCTGCACCGAGCAGAATCGACACGCTGCGCAGGACTGCCGTGGCCCGGGCAGTCCCACTCTCTGTAACGGTCTCACCCGGCAAGTGCACAAAGACATTCTTGTTCCAGGGATCAGTACCGCGCGAAGGTGAATACCCTTGCTCCCAGCTCGGGCTGGGGATCAGACGCTCGGACAGATCGTCCATGGGGATTTGCGAGGTGAGCAACGCTGCCAGAGTGTGGTAGAGCGGCGGTGCGTAGTAGAGCGGCGGGTCGTGATAACTGATCAGCCAGGCCATCGACGGCCCTGTGGACGCCCGAACCGTGGGCACCTGGTAAGGAGGAAGCCGACGCTCACGGCGGATGAAGTCGATGACCTGCAGATGAGAGGACTCATCCGGCGACTCAAATAGGGGAGTAGTCAACGCGACCAGGCATGCCAGCGCGGCATACAGGCCAAGCAGCACGCAGAGCGCAACGCGGTGGCCGCTCAAAGCCCTTCCTCGAGCACTGGATCGCCTATGGGAGTCCTGGCGTGTCCTGAAGGTTTCTGGTGCATCACGGGCCAAGCCCTCCTCACACAGCATACACCAGAGAGGTGCACCCGACAACCTTTTGGGCTGCCTGGGGCTAGCATTCCTGGCGATTCTATGTTAAAATAGAAGGTAGACGTAGAGGAAAATCGAGCGACACGGCGGCCTTGCTTGCGGCTATAGAAGGGTGCGACCGATGAAGCAGGATTTACGTACTATGTCTAGGCATGTTGATCGGCGAGCGTGGCGGCATTCGCTACGCTCACATACACTAAGCGCATTGGATGGACTGCACAGATGCACTGCGCATCGGACCAAGGTATCGATCGGACGATGAGGAAGTCGTAGCCAACCTGACGAGGCGACCGCAGAGATTCCGCTTCGGGGATGGGGGGTTTCCTCATCCCCGAACTGTTTTCTGGAGCCTGGCCCACAGTCACGCGACGGGCTATCGATCCTGAGGCTGATGCAGAGATACCGTACAGGATCATGGTCAGGGTGACCCGTGTAGCGCAGCAGGAGTGGAGGCGACGAAGATGGCAGAAGGAAAGGCCGCGTTGGTGGCGGAGCTTGACGCACTCACCGAACAGATCAGGGCGCTCGCACAGGCCCTCGAGGTGAGACCAGACTACGGCATGGGCGTTGGTGACCCCGCGGTAACCCAGTGGGAGCTGGATCAGGCTCTCCTGGAACGCCTCCAGGTCCACGCCGCAGACCTGCGCCAGGCGATCGCCAGGTACGAATCCGGCACGTATGGGCTCTGCGAGCGCTGTGGCCAGCCCATCCATCCGGATCGACTGGCGGTCCTGCCAGACACGACCCTCTGCATCGACTGTGCGATGAAAGGGCGATAGCTAACCCAGTTGCCTTTGGGTTGGGCTGGAACTTGCGCGATCGGCACAGCGTCTAGCCTGTATAGGAGGCTCTGGAGTGACCGGTCGAAGGATGTCGCGCCGGGTAAGATGCCCCTGATGCGAGGCGTCTATACGCCACAGGGAATTACCTGGCCGCGGGTGACCGTCGACGGCTTTGACGCCGGCGGGCAGCGCGCAAAAGGAGACGGAAAAGGACCAAACCTATGGAAGCACTTGAACTTCGCGAAGACCTTGAGGGCTTCGATACAACTGCAGAGGACTATGAGGGTGACGAGCCTGAGGACCTGCTATCCCTCGATGAGATCTTCGGGGTAGATACTGGTGACGAGGATCTCGAGCGTGACCCTTTGGATGACTTCGACATATTCTTCGACAGCGATGCTGCGGAGGAGCACGAGGAGGAAGAAACCCTCACGGATGAAACTGCTGTAGCAGACATCGAGAGCGTCCTGACGGATGACTCGCTCAGCCTGTACCTGCAAGAGATGGGACGCGTCCCGCTCTTGACGCGTGAGGAGGAAGTAGACCTGGCTACGCTCATGGAGCGTGGCCTCGAGGCACATGCGCTGCTACTGGCTGGGAAACACGATCCCGACCAGGTCTCGGAGCTCGAGGCTCAGGTACGACAGGGGCAGGAAGCGCGCCGCCACCTCATCGAAGCCAACACGCGCCTCGTTGTGAGTGTGGCCAAGCGCTACCGAGGCTATGGGTTGCAGTTCCTGGATCTGATCCAGGCTGGCAACATCGGCCTGATCAAGGCTGCAGACAAGTTCGACTATCATCGCGGCAACCGCTTTAGTACCTATGCCACGTGGTGGATCCGCCAGGCGGTCACGCGGTCGCTGACGCAGCACGGCCGCGGCATTCGCATCCCGATTCACATGAGCGATTTCCTGCGCAAGGTTGACAAGGTGTCGCAGTCGATGGAGCAACGTCTTGGCCGGCGCCCGACGACCGAGGAACTCGCCGATGAAGTTAATGAAGATCCGCTGAAGCTGCGCCGGATGCTTCGGCAGTCGCAGACACCGGTCTCGCTGAATAAGGAAGTTGGCGATGAGGATACGTCCGAGCTCGAGCAGTTCATCGAGGATGACACAACGCCGACGCCGGACGAATCAACCGAAGAGCGGATGCTGCATGAGCAACTACGGCAGCTCCTGACAACGCTTGAACCGCGCGAGGCCTGGATACTGCGGATGCGGTTCGGGCTGCACGGCAGCCGCGAACACACGCTCAAGGAGCTCGGCCAGAAGCTGGGGATCTCCAAAGAGCGCGTCCGTCAGATCCAGGGACAGGCGTTGCGCAAGCTTCGCCATCCGTACCACCGGCGGCAGCTCCAGGACTTCCGCTAGACTGACAAGAAGAAGACAAGGGAGGCTGTGCCTAGAAGGCCAGCCCCCCTTGTCTTCGGCGGGAATCACCGGGTTGCGATGTCCGACAGTATCCCGGCAGGTGCAGGGACTCCTAACCCTCGAGCTTGCAGATCGCGCCTGCGCGCTTGACACGGAGCGCGATCGTCTCCAGGATCCGGAAGTTGTGATCCAATCCCTCGTTGCCCTCGTAGGCCGTGATCAGATCCTGACCGACGACGAGGTCGAAGTTGAATGCGCCCAGGGCCAACACCAGGCCCTGCGCCTCGCCTAACAACTGCGACCGGAACATTCCTCCCTCGGCGATATCAGCAATCAGCTTGCTGACCATGCGGCCCATGCCGTGCGACACGCGCTGAGTCTGCGTATACAGATCTGGACTCATGACCAGGGCGTACGGCCCAAAGAAACCGTCTTCAAAGAGGAGCTCCGTCGCAGCTACCACGCTCTGAAGCGGTCCCTCAGCCTTGCCCCAGTCCGCAACAGAAACGCTCTTCTCCGCCGCATCCCAGAGTCCCCTGAGGACCATGTCGTCTTCCATCCGGGCACACGCCATCGCAGCTTGAGCAGCAGCGCCCAACTCCACGGGAACGCCCAGTTTGCGGCTTGCCTCGACATCTCGCCAGTGCAGGGTGAACGACCGCTCAATCGCGGCCAAGCGTATGTGCTTGCGAGACTCCCCTACACCGACGGGCACCATCTCCATCCCGGCGCCGAAAGGCCCGACCAGGTCGAGGAAGCGCCGCCCGACAAGGAAATCGCGCGCGACCTTTACAACCAGGCTGTCAACTGCCTGCCATTCCTTATCAGACAAAGGTGCAGCATCTCGCATCAGGTATTCGCTCATGGTATCCTCCTAGTGTTCCTTCAGACTACCCACCGTCAATCCGCCGTGAGCGGGCTTGACGTCAGTATCCGGCTCTGGCTCTGGCTCCGACTTCGCCTGTGTTCCCGGTTCAGCAGACTCGGACAGCTCCTTGAGCATCGTAGCCAACAACCCATTACGGGTCACGAGGTTATCAATCTCGATCTTGAGATCAGGATGCTCGGCTACCTCGGGATCCTGACTGAGCAGGATGAACCGTTCCTGCGCCTCGGTCGTCAAGCGCAGATCGGCCGCCAAAGCCTCGGCAACATCACGACTCCCGTCCACGCCAGGATAGCCAAAAGGAAGCTCCTCGCCCGAGTCGATCAGCTCTTCGGCAAAGTGCGACAGATTCTTCATATGACGCATCGCCGTCAGCTCGAGTTCGCTGCTGGCGGGGCACGACGCATCCTCCAGCACAAACGCGTGGCGCAGATGTTGCAGCACAAGCCGGTACTGAGCATCGACCTCCTTGTGGAACTTGCCCACCAGGTGCGGTGACAGATCGCCCACCTCGGTCTCGAATGGCTTCTCACCCTCTGGGCCGAGCTTCTCTAACCACGACTCAAAACGACGTTTGTGAGTGATCGACTCCCAGCCCAGCTGGTGGAGGATGCGCTTGAGCGCGGGCTCGTCCACCTGGGCGGCCTGTTGCTCGTACATCCTGATGAGCCCCTCTTCCCACTCGATGTAGGAGCGCAGAAGCGAGGCGTTGGATGTCCCGTCGTAGGGATAGACACCCTGAGCCATCTCAGGCTCCTCGCCCATCTCACCGAGCTCGTCCCCCAGCCAGTCCATATGCCACATCTCTTCCCGCGCTGTCGACAGGAGCATCTGGCCAAACGAGGTGGACTCACCAACCTGATAGGCGTGAATCAGGTACCGGACAATCGAAGCGTGTTCGTCTGCCAGATCCTTGTTAAGCATCGCAATAAAGGCTTTCCGATCCATATATGCCCTCCTTAGGCACCGAGACAGACACTCTCGTCAATCACGATATGGTAGAGAATACAACATATCACGCGATCCCGCAACCCGGACAAACGCTCATCCCCTACTCAAGGTACCCGGCCTGTGCACGGTTCGCAGTAGTGGATATACTAGGCACACACGACAGACTGCTCGCGGGCCACCCACGCCGATCGCAGCCATGGGCCGGCCTTGCCAACATAGGAACCGGGAGGATACGCTATGGAGACTCTCTACCGCCAACGACTGAACCGTTACCTGACCGCGATGCGCAACGAAAAACCCGATATGGTACCCGTCCGGCCATTTGTCGCCGAGTTCACGGCAAAGTACGCTGGGTTCACGTGCCAGGAGGTAACCCACGACTACAACAAAGCCTTCATTGCGGCACGCAAGTGCGCCGCCGACTTCGACTGGGACGCCACTGTCTCGAACATGGTCTACGTGTGGACGGGGCTGACGCAGGCCATCGGCCTGACCTACTACGGTGTTCCAGGAATCGATGTGCCTCCCGATACGGGTTTCCAATACCGCGAGCCCAGTGAGGACAATGCCTTCATGAAGGCAGATGAGTATGACGCCCTCATCGACGACCCAACCGCATTCCTCTACAACACTTGGTTGCCGCGTGTTTCAGCCGACATCCGACCGATGGACGCGCACACGTCCTATCGCAACAACCTCGCGCTGGTCAAGGGTGCTATGGCGATGAACAGCTACTTCGCAGCCTACGGCCCCCACGTCGATCTCCTGCGCAGGGAGTGCGGCACCGTCTCGGCCATCGCTGGCATCTTCAAAGCACCCTTCGATATTCTGGCCGACAAACTGCGAGGCTATATCGGCCTCACGATGGATATGGTCCAGCAGCCCGAGAAGGTATTGATGGCGTGTGAGGCGTTGATGCCCCACCTCTACAACGTGGCCTCGACTTCAGCGGACCCGGCTCACCAGGTCCCCATCGGTTACTGGATGCACCGTGGTTGTATTCCCTTCGTCTCGAAGGGGCAGTTCGAGTCACACTACTGGCCTACCACCAGGCCCATCATCGAGGAGCTCTGGCGGCAGGGCCATCAGACGCTTTTCTATGCCGAGGGCAACTGGGGGCACCACCTGGACAGCTTTGCCGAGCTCCCCGATGCCAGCATCGTCTATCACGTCGACCGGGGTGACATCTTCAAGACGCACGAGAAGCTGGGGCACAAGTTCTGTCTGAGCGGCGGCATTCCCAACTTCGAGCTCGCCTATGGCAAGCCTGATCAGGTGCGCGCCATCGTCAAGAAGGTGATCGACGGAGTGGCACAGGATGGTGGTTACATCGTCGACGCCAGCGCGATCATGCAGAATGACACCTCGGTCGAGAACTTGCGCGCGATGACCGAAGCCGCCCGCGAGTATGGCATCTACTCCGGCGTGGCGACGCGGGCAGCCGACCCTGCGGAGACCGTCGCACCGGCGGCTAACGCTGCGTTCGCTGGGGACTACGGCCTGGTCGGACTTCCCGAGCTCCGGGTTCCAGCGGGCGCCTGCATCCCCTGGTCTGAGAAGCGCAAGGAGATTCCCATCATCTCGGGCGACGCCGACCTTGCACAGCGCATCTGGGAGGAGATCGACGCCATGGCCAACAGCTTCATCTGGCAAGTTCTGCTGTCCTTCTAGGGAGGCGCTGTGGCAACACCGAACCGACCGAACATCCTGTTACTGTTTACCGACGACCAGCGCTTCGACACGATAGGCGCCCTGGGCTACGACGTCATCACCCCGAACATCGACCGGCTCGTGCAGCGAGGAACAGCTTTCGCAAACGCCTACATCATGGGAGGCTCCTGCGGCGCCGTCTGTATGCCAAGCCGGGCTATGCTGATGACCGGACGCACCCTCTATCACCTCGAAGCTCAGGGCCAATCGATCCCCGAGGATCACGTCCTTCTGGGCGAAGCGCTCCAGGCGCAGGGATACCGGACCTTCGGAACAGGCAAGTGGCACAATGGTCCCCAGGCGTATGCGCGCAGCTTCACCGAGGGCGCCGAGATCTTCTTCGGCGGGATGGATGACCATTGGAATGTACCGGCCTGCGACTTCGACCCCACGGGTCGGTACGACAACGCCCGCCCCTACGTTCGCGATCCGTTTGCGTCGAATGCGCTGTCCAGCCGACACGTAGACCATATCAAGCCCGGCAAGCATTCATCGGAGCTCTTCGCCGATGCCGCCGTCTCGTTCCTCGAGCACTACGATGAGGGGGCACCTTTCTTCGCCTATGTGGCCTTCATGGCACCCCACGATCCGCGAACAATGCCTCAGGCCTATCGAGATCTGTATCACCCGGATGATGTGGCACTACCCCCTAACATTATGCCCGAGCATCCGTTCGACAACGGTGAGCTGAACGTGCGCGATGAGCTCCTGGCCAGCTTTCCACGAACCCCGGAGGAGATCCGCCGTCATAATGCCGAGTACTTCGCCATGATCACGCACCTGGATGCACAGATCGGACGAATCCTCGATACTCTCGAATCACGGGGCTTGGCCGACAACACGATCGTCGTGCTGGCAGGTGACAATGGGCTCGCGATCGGGCGTCACGGTCTGATGGGCAAACAGAACCTGTACGATCACAGTCTTCACGTGCCCCTGGTGATGGCAGGGCCTGGCATCCCACAAGGCGAGACACGTGACACACCGGTCTATCTGCTCGACATCTACCCAACGCTGTGCGACCTGGTTGGGACACCAGTGCCCGGCACTGTCGAAGGGCGCAGTGCTGTTCCGGTGCTCCTCGATGCTACGGCGACCGTGAGAGACACGTTGTGCTTTGCCTACCGGGGTGTCCAGCGCGCCGTTCAGGACCAGCGCTACAAACTCATCGAGTATGTGGTCGACGGCGTGCGCACCACGCAGCTCTTTGACCTCGATGAAGACCCCTGGGAACTGCATGATCTGTCCGCACGCCCTTACTATCTGCCGAAGATTGCGGAGCTGCGATCAGCCATGCGCCGCTGGCGGTCGGAGCTCGATGACACACAGCCCGGACAGGGCGCTGCCTTCTGGTCGGGCTTCGATCTCTGATGGAAGCACGCCTGACGAGCCTACACCACCTCGTCAGGCGTGCTTCAGGTCTACCACAACGACTTCGTGGTCAACGATCCGCTCGACGTCAAAGTGCGCCCAGCCATCAGCAATCGCCAATGCCACAGCTTGGTCGGAGACAAGGCAACGAGCCTGGATGCCGATCGTCCCCTCTGGCAGTTGCACAGCAACCTCAAATGGCCCCACAGCGATGAGTTCGTGTAACGGAGGACGCCAGGCACCGGGATGCGACAGGTTGATCAGGTGTAGAACCAGTTGCTGTTCCTGCCCGTGGAGACCACCGGAGCTGGACGCAGTGACGTAGAGGTGACAATCCACAAGCCCCGTCCCGGTCACCTGCAGGGGAATCCGCCCCGCAGCCACCCAACGTACCAGGTTGGCCAGGAGCCGCCCGTGGTCGGGCAGGTTGTACTTGCCAAATGCGTGGTCCAGGCTTGCACCGAGATAGGCAACACGTCCCCGCCCAGCTTTCTCGTTGAGCACCAAAGCTGGTTCGCCCGTCTCCGCCTCCGGTGAGAACCACGCCGTCTCCGGCGGATAGATCGGAAAGGGTCGGATAGCGGTTAGCGGCACCACGCCACCAGGGACTGGCACGACAACTTCGAGCCTGCCTCCGAACGGAAGAGTGTCGGTCTCATCGAAACCTTCCAACACGGGGTGGCGAGCGTCAGTCACCGGAGGCTCCGCGCCCGTCAGCGGGCCGTCGACAGAAGCTCGCACCTCAGGCCGAAGCCGCAGATAGGAGTGCCCCTCTTGAGCATCCCAGTTCGCGCTCGCCGGTTCTCGCGTGCCGATGGTGTCGCCACTGGCGTGCACCCCCAATACATCCGCCAGGGCGAAGTCGGCGCGCCGGGCGCCTTCCACGTCGTAGAGGCTGGACTCACCCGTAGCAACGAGTCCCCCACCCGCCGCAACGAACTGCCGAACCGCGTCACATTGGCTATCGGACAGCGAACCGACATTGGGGAGGACCAGGACTGACAGACGGTTGGCAACACCACCGCCAGAGGCGACATCATCCGCGTGGATCGGCACATACGGGGTTCGCGCCCGGATCAACGCCTGCGCCATACCCCAGTAGGGCGTCATGACACGCCCCTCAGGGGCCTCGCGTCCGTAGAAATCGACGTTGTCCTGAGACCAGAGGAGGCCGACGGTGGCTACAGGGCGCCGGTTGACCAGATAGCGTTCGTTGCGCTCGTGCCACACCATCAGCGGAGCCGCAGTCCGATACTGCCTCCGGTCGTCGTGGTAAGCGCCGATGTGATGCCACCAGGGCTGTATGCCCCCGGCAAACCCCTCCACCATCCACATCCTGGCCTCTGGCGTGGGTCGACTGGCGATGCGAAACGTGGGTGAGGGACTCTGGTACATGGCCATCGACTCGGGCACCAGCTTCTCCCAGCCCAACAGACCGTGGATCAACTTGCCCATATCGCCATTCGCCTGAAAGCCGGTACTGGCGTGACGGGTCTGGTTGTCCAGGAAGACAATGTCCGAGCGCTGACAGATCGCGCGGTAGTCGCGAAAGCTGCGGGACTGCCCCAGAATGTCACCGGAGTTCATCCCGATCCACATGCAGTCCGGTCCGCCTGCTTCACGGGTTGTCGCGTTGTTGAGATCCCAGACCTGCAAGCGCCGCGAGTACGACCAGCGAACCCAGGCACGATATGCCGGGTCGGACCAATCGACGGAATCAGGTAACGCTACGCCCACCGCATCACGGAAACTGCGACGACAGTACTCACAGTAACAGATGCTATCACGTCCCAAACCGCTCCAGCTGTTATCTGCAAATCCGTCGGGACGGTAACGCTCGATTACCTCCCGCAGCAGCGCGGGCAAGTAGATGTCATAGTAGGGACTGTGGATACATGCAACATACAGGGATCCGGCCCGGTAGGGCTCACCGTCCTGCCTGCGCGCGAACCAATCAGGATGAGCCTCGAAGAAGGGCCCATGGGCGCGGTTCGAATCCATCCGTGCGACCAGCGCCAGGCCTTGTTCACGGGCTGCGACGACCAACTCACCCAGGAGATCGCGCTCGCCCAGGGCCTCGGCCCTGTGGTGGAGCTCGAATCGGCTTGGGTAATACGCAACGATGCCACCGGCGTTAACGATCACACCCTGAACTCGCGTCCGCCGCCATTGCTGCCGCCACCAGTCGATGTCGTATCGAATCGGATCGATCTCCGTGATGTTGGTCTGGCCCCACCTCAGCGCCCGCCGGTACCACGGCACAGCGGCGCCCGTCGCGTTAGCTTCGCCCATTACCCCTCCCTATAGCAGGAGTGCCAAGGTCGTGGCACTTGAACGCGCCGCACGCACTTGGCACTCACAGAGATGCCGGGCAGCCGCCCCAGCATCTCCTGATCGCCCGGCTCTTGCCTGCTTGCCTAGTGCTTGAAGCTCCGCTGCCCGGTGAAGACCATCGCTGCGCCCGCTTCGTTCACCGCCTGGATGACCTCGTGATCACGCAGCGATCCACCGGGCTGGATGACCGCTGTCACACCTTCCTGAAGGCCCACATCCACGCCATCACGGAAGGGGAAGAAGGCATCGGACACCATCACGGCGCCCTTCAGGCCACCGTGGTCGGTTGCCACCTCAGCATCGATTGCGGCCTTCACCTCAGGATCGAGGAAGCGATACGAGGTTCCGTGACGCGTGTAGGCCAGACGCTCACCCATATTGCGATAGGCTTTGTCGCGGGCGATCACCGCCACGCCGACACGGTCCTGCTCACCAGCGCCAATGCCCACCGTCACCCGATCCTTGGCGTACAAAACGGAGTTAGAACTGACGCCGGCTTCGACCATCCACCCAAAAAGCATATCCTCGATCTCCCCGCGCGTCGGAAGTCGGTCCACCCGATAGGACGTGCCCTTGTAGGTCACCTCCGCCGGCAAGAAGTCGTCAGCACTGCGGGTCTGCGGCAGGAATGAGAGCTGCGCGATCACCGACCCGTCGATGAGGCTCTTGAAATCCACAAACCGCTCAGCGCTGTAGGTCTGTAGCCGCTCCATCGCCGCGATCCGCATAATGCGCAGATTCTTCCGCGCACTCAGAACCTCCACCGTGTTCTCCTCGAACTCGGGCGCAATCACAACCTCAGCATACTGCTCAGCGATCGCTTCGGCGGTAGCTCGATCAACCGGTTGGTTCAGCGCAATGCACCCACCGAAGGCCGCGATGTGGTCGGCGAGATCCGCCTTCGTATAGGCCTCCTCAAGCGTGCCGCCGAGCGCCACACCAGATGGATTGTTGTGCTTCATCACTGCTGCTGCCGGACGTTCAGCCGGCAGGAATCGCAGGATGTTCAGCGCATTGTCCGCGTCCGTCAGGTTGATCTTGCCAGGATGCTTCCCGAACTGGAGCAACTCGGCATCTGACACCAGATGTCGCCCTGGCGCAATCGTCTTGACATCGCCGAGCGTCAAGTTCCCATTGATTAGCTTGTACAGTGCCGCTTCTTGGCCAGGGTTCTCGCCATAGCGCAACCCGCGCCGCTCACCCTCGATCTCCCACGTCACCTTCTCGTAGACGAGCGTCGTGCGACTGTCCGCCTCAACAAAGCTTATTTCCATCCGCGATGGGAAGCTATCGCCCATAATGGTCCGGTAGGCCTTCTTCAGATCGTCCGCCATCTCTCCTCCCAATCCTTGTTGTGTGCACACCAACACCCAGGCCAGACTGTCCCCCTCAATGAGTCAGCCGACGGCCGATGCCACGCTGGTCTGTGGTTAAGCCACCGAGTGCAGTGACCCTAGCTCAGCGTATACGCCGAAGGAACTTCGTCGGGGCTCTGCTCTGCCAGGTACTCGGCAATTGCAGCGTCGTAGTCTGCAGTATGGCGAAAGGCCTTCCGCGCATACCGGAAGCGAATCGACAGATCAAGAGATCCGTTCCCGCCACGCAGCTCTGCCAGCAGGCCTACGTAATCAGCGGGATCGACAACCGGTACGACGCGCAGGTAGTTTTTCGCCGCAGCGCGAAGCATACACGGTCCACCGATATCGATATTCGCGCGTGCCTGCTCAACCGTCACACCCTCACCAGCGACCGTGGCCGCGAATGGGTACAGATTGACGATGACCATATCGATGGGCAAGGCACCAGTCCTAGTGAGGTCGGCCTGATGAGCCTCATTGTAGGTCTCGGTCAACAGGCCAAGGTAGATCTTGAAGTCCAGCGTCTTCACCAGTCCCCCTTGCGTCTCGGGCTGGCCTGTGTAGTCCGCGACCGGCGTGAGGTACCTCAAGGCCCGCGAACCAAGGATCTGCGTGAGCGCCTGATAGGTCCCACCCGTAGAGTAGAAATGGATGTCGGGGTTGATTTCAAGCAACCCAGGAACCAACTGATCAAGCCCGGTCTTGTCCGAGACACTCACGAGCACTCGACGGATGCGGACGAAGTCATCGACGCGTTCTACGAAGTTCACCATAGCGCCTCCTCTAGCAGGGTCACTTCACAACCAACACCGAACAGGAGACCGAGGCAATCACCTGATCCCCTGTGCTACCAGTGAGAACTCGAGGTCTACCGCGGTTGGTACTCGCGCCCAGGACCACCAAGTCGATGCCGCGATCGCGTGCTACTTCGGTGATCTGAGCGTGAGGGATGCCCCTGCGTAGCAGAGTAGTGCAGTCCACGCCATAGCGCTTAGCAACAGCCTTGACGTAATCGAGGTATCGCCTCCCCTTGCTCTCCAGCTGCTGGCTTAGGCCGGTGACCCCTTCCAGCGACGCTGCCCCCACCTGATCCAGATTGGTGGCATCTACGACATAGAGCGCTAGAACGGGTAGCGCGTGGACTGAGGCCATCCGCATCGCCACCGTGGCTGCACGAAGTGAGGCGTCCGACCCATCAATCGGGACCAGGATACGACTGAAGGGGCTAGCGTGCCCTCCAATATCCGCCTGCGACGGAGATGCCTGCATCAATTACCTCCCATAGACACACCAAGTATAGCCAGAGTGGACTACAGCGGTATGTGACGGCAGCTCGCTCCACACGTGGCACGTTGGGGGAACGCAAAAACCCAGTGGCGGCCCTAAGGTGACGGTTGCTCACGGACCTCGTCGTAGTGCACCCCGTGCATCGATTTCACCCTCTTCAAGCGGAAAAGCTCTTCTCGTTCCCGCTCCTCCAGCACACCCTCGATGAAGGCAACGGTCTCCTCGTACTGCGGAATGAAAACGTGCTGCAAGGCGTTCACCCGGCGTTGTGTCTTCTGAAGGTCGCGCGCTAGCCGCCAAGCCGTGGTCAACGTTTCAGCCAACTGTGGGACCTGATCCAGCACCAGACGGAAGCGCGCCGCGGCCTCGTCGAGCGCGACCGTGGTGTTGCCCATTCCCCAGGAGACCTCTGGGGGTCCTCCCTGGGCGCTCACGGTGGGAACTGGCACGCCCATCACGCTCCGCGGCGTTACAGTCACTCGAATCGTCTTATTGACCGATAGGGCTGCCCACTCCAGGTGCTCGCGTCCCATGGCGAGCCGGGCCTCTTCAAGGGCCCGGTAGGCATCGGCAAGCAATGACCAGACGGATGACTGGAGTTGCGTGGCATCGTGCGAGATGTGTATCAACTCAGTCAGCAACACCTCACGTTTCTTGTCGAGGATATCGTACCCCTCGCGGGCGAAGTTCAGAGTTTTCTGCGCAGCCATCAGGTTACTGCGCGTCGGCGTCATCTTAAGCGGGTTCACGCTTCATCCACCTAGCGCGACCGCCCTGAATCCGTACCCCGCTGCGCCGAACTCTGAGCGGGAGCGTAGAACCTGTCGATCTCGTCATCACGGACACGGGTCAACTCACTGCGCGGCAGGAGTGAGAGTGCACTCCAGCCTCGGTCGAGCGTCTCGGACATTGAACGGCTCTCGTGAGCGCCCTGCCCGACGAACTCCCGCTCGAATGCAACGCCGAACCTGAGATAGGCTTGGTCCACTGCCCCAAGTTCTTCCTCGCCAATGACCGATGCCAGCGACCGTGCATCTTGAGCCGCGGCATAGGCCGCGTACAGCTGTGAAGCTACGTGAGGATGATCCGTCCGCGTGAAGCCTTCGCCGATGCTGTCCTTCATCAGACGGGAGAGCGACGGGAGTACATTCACCGGTGGGTAGATGCCCTGCTGGAACAGGTCACGGCTTAACACGATCTGTCCCTCTGTGATGTAGCCCGTCAGGTCGGGCACCGGGTGTGTGATGTCATCGTTGGGCATGGTCAGGATCGGCAACTGCGTGATGCTTCCTTCGCGCCCCTTAAGGCGTCCGGTGCGCTCGTACATCGAGGCGAGCTCGCTGTAGAGATAGCCGGGATACCCCTTCCGTCCGGGAACCTCACCACGGGCGCTGGAAACCTGGCGTAACGCTTCGCAGTAGTTGGTCATATCGGTGAGCACGACCAGCACGTGCATCCCCTTTGAAAACGCCAGGAACTCCGCCAGCGTCAGTGCTACCTTGGGCGTTACCACCCGCTCGATGGCCGGGTCATCAGCAAGGTTGAGAAACATCGCGACGCGTGAGAGCGAGCCAGCACTCGAGAACGCGTCGCGGAAGAAGTCGGCCACATCGTGCTTCACGCCCAATGCCGCAAAGACGATGGCAAACTGCTCATTGCGCCCGCCGTTGAGCAATCCTGCCTGGCGCACGATCTGGGCGGCGATCTGGTCGTGAGGCAGCCCGTTTCCAGAGAAGATCGGCAACTTCTGCCCAAGCACCAAGGTGTTCATGCCGTCGATCGCGGAGATGCCGGTGAGAATGGCATCCTGTGGATAGAGGCGCGCCGTAGGGTTAACAGGCTGCCCATTGATGTCGGCCCAGTCCTCGGGCAATGGGTCGGGCTGGTTGTCAATCGGGTTCCCCAGACCATCAAACACCCGCCCCAACATCTCTTCCGCCACCGCGACATGCATCGGTCGTCCGTAGAAGCGGACCTTCGTATCGGCCATCGAGAGTCCTGATGTGCCCGAGAAGACCTCAATCACAGCGAGACTCTCGCCAGCTTCCAGAACTCGGCCACGTCGCACGTCACCATCAGGCCCCTCAACGTCGACAACTTCATCGTAGCCCACGCCGGATACGCCCTCGACCACAACCAGGGGCCCGTTGATCCTGGCGAGCCCACTGACCTCTTGACCTGCCGTCAGACCTGATTCGTTCATGGGTATCGTCGCTCCAGCTCAGCCATCTCCGCAACCAACGCTTGCTCGATCGAGGCCAGAGCGTCTACCGTCGCCCCTCCAGTTGCTTCGTTCGGCACCGTCTGTTTGATGCGTACGATTCGCTCCACCGCCGGCAGATCCCGAACCAGCATGATGGGACAACCCTTACCTATCAGACGGGTAGCGTGATCGTGGAATGCAAGCACCAACTTCAGCATCCCGACCTGCTTGGTCACAGTCGTGTACGTATCGATGTCATCGAGCGCACTCTGCTGCAACACTCCCTCGCGCAGCAAGCGCGCCGTCTCAAGCACGAGCCGCTGATCATCAGGCAGAGCATCAGCACCGATGAGCTGTACGATCTGCCGAAGATGGTCTTCCCGCTGAAGGATCTCCAGAGCACGCTCGCGAAGGTCATGCCACTCGGCCGCCCCATGGTCCGACCACCACACTGCCAGATCGTCAACATACTGACTGTAGCTCCTCAGCCAGTTAACCGCCGGAAAATGTCGCTCAGACGCCAGATCCTTGTCCAGTGCCCAGAAGCTGCGGACGAACCGGCGCGTATGCTGCGTGACAGGCTCCGAGAAGTCGCCTCCGGGAGGGCTTACCGCGCCGATCAGACTCACTGACCCGCGCTCACCACTCAGCGTTGTCACACGACCGGCACGCTCGTAGAACTCGGCCAGCCGTGCAGGGAGATAGGCGGGAAAGCCTTCCTCTGCCGGCATCTCCTCGAGCCGTCCCGAAATCTCACGAAGCGCCTCGGCCCATCGTGATGTGGAGTCCGCCATCATGGCCACATCGAGGCCCATATCGCGATAGTACTCAGCCAGTGCCACGCCGGTATAGATGCTGGCCTCGCGGGCCGCAACCGGCATGTTGGACGTGTTGGCGATCAAGATCGTCCGCTCCATCAGTGGCCTGCCACTCTTTGGGTCGGCCAGCTCGGGAAACTGGCGCAGCACGTCCGACATTTCGTTGCCACGCTCGCCACAGCCGACGTAGATGATGACGTCGGCATCGCTCCACTTGGCAATCTGGTGCTGCAGGACGGTCTTTCCGGCCCCGAAGCCTCCCGGTATCGCTGCCGTCCCCCCTTTTGCCAGGGGAAAGAACGTGTCCAATACACGCTGCCCCGTGACAAGAAGCTCGTTAGGACGCAGGCGACTACGATAGGGTCGTGGCGTCCGGACGGGCCACTTCTGTAGCATTGTCAACCTGTGCTCGCCACGGTCATCGGCAATGACCGCGATCTCGTCTTCAAGCGTGTAGTCACCTTCAGGCGCCAGCCACGTCAGCCGTCCCATAAGGTTGGGGGGAACCATCACCTTGTGTGTGATCAGGGGTGTTTCTGGAAGGCTTCCCAGCACGGCGCCCCCAGACTGCATCGCCCCTTCCGATGCCACAGGCGTGAAGTGCCAAAGCTGCCTGCGGTAGAGTGGCGTCAGTTGGATGCCGCGTCCGATGAATGCACCACTGCGAAGTTCCATCACCGGGAGCGGGCGCTGGATGCCATCGAAAATGCTTGACAGCAGGCCTGGGCCCAGTTCTACCGAGAGGGACGCCCCCGTTCCGTAAACCGCAGTCCCGGGCCGCAGTCCTGATGTCTCCTCGTACACCTGGATGGTGATGTCCCGGTGGTCAAGACCGATCACCTCACCCACGAGGTGCTCGGGGCCGACCTGAACCACCTCATACATCCTGATTCTTGACGAACCTCGGGCACGGACAACCGGACCGTTAACCCATACCAATTCGCCCACGGGCCGCAACTCGACCTCGGTGCCAATCACGGTTGTTCTCCCACGAGGATGCGATAGACCGGCGACCTGAGAGCCGAGCGCATCCGCGCCAGGCGGCTCTGCAACGTGTTATCGTATCGCAGATGGCCATCAGGCGACTCGACAACGACGCCGATGCCACCCAGCAGCGGCTGACCGAACACTACTTGGCAGCCCGTGCGGTCGCGGATCCGGTCCAAAAGGCTACCGTCCGTATCGGCTGCGCCCAGTGCCGCCATCGTCTTGGGATCAGCGTGGATGACGAACTCGGGCGCGCGCAGGTGGGCGATCGCGTCCTCAATCAGATCAACGGCAATGGCTGGGTAGTCTGGTAGATTTGACGGGCTCTCAAACACCTCCGCCGCCCGACTGAAGACCAGATCCAGCACCGACTCACGCGCACGCACTTTGAGTGCCTGGGCATCGAGTCCCGCTACGCCCACGGTCTCTTGCCGCATTCGAGACGCCTTCGCTTCGGCGGCTTCGAGCAAGCGGCCCGTTTCCTCAGCTGCTTGCGCTCGCGCTTCGGCTCGGAGAGCCTCTGCCCGAGCCTGGGCCTCGCCAGTGATTCGCTGCACGCTGCGCTCTGCCTCACGCGCAATGGCCTGCCGCAGTCCTTCCATATCTTGCTTCATACCTTAACTCCGATCGAGCGCCGCAGGGCTTCGGTGATGGAAGGCCTTCCGGGCAGGGGGCCCTCGGGTCCCGGTATCTCGACAATCAACGGGATCTCGCTGCGAGAAGTCAGGGCATCGATCCGCTCACGCGCCAGATCAGCCACGTCTTGCGTGACCAGAATGATGCCCACGTCAGGCGCCGCCAGCCCACGGTCGAGCGCCAGGTTCAATGCATCTGCGGTCTCAACAACCTCGCCCTGCACACCCGTCAGCGCAAATCCCCAGACCGCTGGCGCAGACCCCACCACCAGTACCCGCATCAGCGTCTACCCGAGGATGATGAATGCGATGATCAGGCCGTAGATCGCAACACCTTCAGCCAGACCCACAAAGAGCAGAGCACGACCGAAGATCTCGGGCTTCTCAGCGACGGTGCCTACGGCAGCCGAGCCGACAGCCGCGACAGCGTGACCTGCGCCCAACGAACCAACGGCAACGGCGACAGCCGCTCCAATGTAGGCCATAGGGTCGCGCGCTTCGACTACTTGCCCCATGCCGGACGCCTCAGCAACTGGGGGCGCGAAGAGCCACGTCAGCCCCACGCCGACCATCGCCAGAGCAACGATCAGGTTGAGTGCTCCCAGTCCCAACACAGTGTCTCGCGTCATCTGCCTCAAACCGCGGTGCCGCCGCGCCAGAAGAATCACGCCCGGCACCACAGGGATCAGTCCCGCAATCAACGCCACCATGATCTCCATCTTGTTTCTCCTTCTTCTATCGCCTTGATCGCCTAACGTCCCTCAGCACTTGCCAGCGACAGGGGCCGGAAAGGCCGGCCGCCGGCAGTGAAGAACTTGCTGAAAAACTCATAGTACTCCAGACGAAGCGTCTGGATGCCAACTATCATCCCCTCGAAACCGATCACGACAAGGTTGCCCAATGCAACCACGATCCAGTAGCCGAGCGACTTCCCTGGGTCAACCATCTCCGCCAGGATGAAGACGACCAGGCTGAGAGCACCGTGGGCCACCGCAAAGGCCCCCATACGAACGTAGGAGAGCGTGTTGCTCATCAGGCTGAGCACAGTCTCGAACAGCTCAAAGAAGCCCTCGACGAGTCCCATGCCGAGGTCAGCCCGCTCAAAGCCGTGCCCCTCCACCAGGGGTTTGAGTCGCTCGCTTAGCCATATCACGGTTGCCGTCACGACGGCCACCGTCGCGAGCGCACCCGTTGGGATCGGCAGGCGGGCGTTCAACACACCCGCGCCCAGCCCGACGAGCGACCAGTAGAAGAGGATGCCGACAAGACCATTGCGGTCAAGCAACACATCCCCCCAACGCCGCCGCAACGCCGCACCGACGACGTTGAAGCCCATGCCCAGGGTAAGTACAGCGACGCCAAAGATAACTGAAGCCAGTAGGATGTCTGTGGTCTGCTCCAGCGGTCGGAGCCAGAGAGCGGTGATGACATCCTCAAAACCAAAGAGACTGCCATATAGACCGCCGAAGAGCGTTGCCACTGCTCCACAGGCGACAATGACGGTCCCGAATCCGGCCATACTTCGCAGAGCGCCGATCCTGCGGCTGAGCAACAACACTCCCAGCGCCACGAGCAGCAGACCGTGCCCCACATCCCCAAACATCACACCGAAAATGAGGGGGAAGGTCAGGGTCAGCAGTAACGTCGGGTCGAGCTCCTCGTAGTTGGGATAGCCATAGATCGTCACCAGTTGCTGGAACCCCCGCGTCAGCGGCGGGTTGGAGAACTGGAAAGGTGCTACTGCACGCTCCTGTGCCGTGGGCTTGGCGACCTCAATGGTTGTCTGCGGCGAGACGGCCATGACCGACGTGCGCACACGCTCTACGCCGGGCTCAGGCACCCATCCCGACAGCAAGTACGAGTAACGGAACTTACGAAAGCCAGCAATCGTCTGACCAAGCATCAAGCTTGCCTGCACGCGCCAGTGCAGATGACGCAACCGCCGGATGCGCGTCTCGTGCAGATGATGTAGCGTCTCCTCCAACGACAGGATGTGCTCGCGCGCCCTGGTGATACCCTCTTCCAGCGCCTCAAGCACCTCTGCGGGTGTGCCCTGGTACTCGTCTGGCAGTTCTGCCGCGGTGAGATATGCACTCCGAGCGGCCCGCATCAGGATCTCGGCATCGCGCTTCATCCCAAACAGGATCACCGTCGCAAGCCCGTTGCGTTCGCCAAACCGGACGAGTGTCGACGGAACATGCTCAAGGCTTGACTGAAGGCGATCCACATTGTCAACAGGCATCGAGCCCAGGATGACATACAGGTAAGTGGCATCCCTCAGACGCTGCAGGTCGACGTCCAGACCATAGAGGGGCGCAACCTGGCTCCGCGTCTGACTCAGGCTTTCCAGCCTTCGCCGAGCATCCTGGAGCTCCTGGACAGGTCCCTTCGCCTCACGCTCGATCGTGTCAACGTCGCGTGCGACGGTGTCCGGGTCAATCCAGTGAAGCGCTTCGGAAGGTGGCACACCCGCATCCACGCCCAGCAGCTCCATGACCGCTGAGATCCGTTGTGCCAGGGCCGCGTAGACCGTGGCCCGCTGGTCCCACGCACTGGCTTGGGGTGCGCCCGATTCGCCCGGGCTACGGGCATCGACTTCAAACGTTCCCGATTCGGCAAGCGATTCGGTCACGCTAACAATATCATGCTCAGGGACGACGAGCTCAACCCTGGTCATAGACTGGGATCGAAACATGCAACCTCCCCGACATCCACCCTAATAGAATCCGTCCACATCATCTGTTGCAGGCTCCTAGATCGACGGCATCAGTAGCATTGGGACAAAAACGGAGCTCGGTGTGCCGGCGGCTTTCGCCTCGATCAGCAACGTCACATCGCGAATCTCGTACTCGTTGAGAAGTACATAAGCTAACGGCAGGCCAATATGGAACGGGGTCCCGACGAACATCTGCCGGCAGCGGGCGATGAGTGACCGTAGCAGTGCCTGTTCCAGTTTGCCCAACTCCTCACCCGTAGAAAATGACATTCCCCGCAGTGACTCGCGAAGCTCTGGGTAAGCCCGGAAGACCGCCTGCGCGCTGTCACCACCGCGCGCAATCAGACGCACGTCATCGTCGGCGACCTCATAGCCCATCGGCAAGGTGTAGTTGATGATCTCGACCTCCGAGAGATGATGATAGACCCGGAACCGCAAGGCCCAGAGGAGGTTGTCGATATCGAGAACCATGCCAATCGTCTTCAGGGCCATCTCGCGGTCCTGTTTCCCCAAGCTATGAACTACGTCCCACAGATTTCGCCGGTACCCAAGATCGAGCGCCACCTCGAGAGGAAATAGGCTACGTTCTTCCTCATAACGCGTCAGAGCATGGTTCAGAAGGCTGTGATACTGGGTACCTCTGAGCACGCTGACGGCGCCGGTCACACTCCCGGAGCGCACCATCTTTTCCATGCGCTCGAGCGTCACCTCTACATAGCGAGGCATCGGGTAGAGCAGGTGCAAGACCTGGTCCCAAGTGGCGCCAGCCTCGACGCCCCGCAGAGCGACGCGTATGTTGTCCACTTCGTAATGATGCCACAACGTCGTGAGGACCGATCGGGCCTGTGGAGGGGTGATCCGGATCAGTTTGGCGTATACGTCCGCGAGGTGGAAGCGTATCTGGTATGCTGCACGCCTCGGCGTCAAGAGTGATCGCTCTATCTGAAGCGTGGCACCGTAGACGGTCTTTGACAACAGCGCCAGGACCCCATCGTAGTCTGAGGTGCGGATAAGGTCATCCCACTGCGCCTGTGATAGCAGGTCGCTGTAGAGCGCCCGAACCGTTGCCTGAGCAAGGGCGTACGCTTGCACGCCCAGTCCGATACTCATGTCTACTCGCGACCGACCCCCCGGTCCACGACAAAAGCAACGGCCGCGTCGATTCGCACCTGTGCCCGGTCACGGAAGCTCTGGGCCTCCTCCTGCGCCTTGGCGAGGATGGCATCGCTCTCGGTCGCGGCCGCGGCCTGGCTGCTCTTGAGAATCTGACTGGCCCGTTCCTGAGCGTCTTGCGTCGCTTGAGCACGGTACGCAGCAGCTTCTGACTGCGCGTGCGCAATCAGCGCATTTGCTTCTTCCTGCGCACGGGACTGCGCTTCCGCAGCCTCAAGTTCAATCGCCAGGATCGTTTCAACGATCTCCTGCGTCATCGTTCGATTCTCCTCCAGTCCTCTACGTGGCCTTCTGTTCCTCGAGGGGCAGGTGAAGGGGGGCACCTGTCAACGGGGATGTCACAACCAACTATTATAGCGCTTCTTTCAGAAAAGCCCAAAGCCGACGGAAGGTCCCGAGTGGATTGGCGCAGTTTGTGTCACAGACCTATAATGAACATCAGGCGTGTGCCACGCAATCGGAGCAACGGGGCTGATGTGCCTGTCCCGGCGATCTTGGCACGCAGGATAGAGACACGAAAAGGTTAGAGCGCATGAAGAACGTAGCCATACTGCTGAATCCCGTCGATAACGTTGCAACAGCTCTGCAGGATCTCCATGCGGGCGAGTCGATCAAGGTGGTACTCGATGAGGTATCCTATTCGGTGATCCTTCGCGAGGACGTCCCATTTGGTCACAAGTACGCACTCCGAGATATCAGCAGCGGTACCGATGTCCTGAAGTATGGATTACCCATCGGCAGAGCGCTCCAGGACATCCGCGCTGGTGACTGGGTACATGTTCACAACTGCCGCAGTGAGCGCTACGGGTTCCGGCACGAGCAATACGGGATCCACGCTTGATCTTTCCTCCTGACAGAACCCGGGCCTACTTCCCGGGCGCCGATAGAACACCATCCTAGCCCACAGGAGTGTCGACTGATGGAGATCCTAGGTTACGAACGTCCCGACGGCCAGATCGGCATCCGCAACAAAGTCTCGATCATCTTCAGTACCGACTGTTCTCGTTTCGTAGCACAGAAGCTCAAGACACTCTTCCCCGAGGGGACGCAGCTCTTTGGCTGCCCGGGGGGCTGCGCGCTGGTGCACGGCGCCTTCAACAAGCTGGTGGCGTTGGGCAGACATTCCAGCTCAGCAGCGGCTCTCGTCGTAGGCCTCGGGTGCGAGGGAACAGACGCCAACACCGTTGCTGAAGCCATTGCGGCTTCGGGCAGGCCCGCGGAGGCCGTCAAGATCAGCGAGGCTGGGGGCGACCTTCGAACGGTCGAAATGTGCTCGCGCATCTTGGTAAAGCTTCTGCAGCACGCTTCACAGTCGCGGCGCGCCAGCATGACCCCCGCCGACCTCATCGTGGGAACGGAGTGCGGTGGCTCGGACGCGACCTCAGGCCTATCGGCCAATCCGATTACGGGCGTTGCCGGGGATCATCTTGTTGACGACGGTGGCACCTATATGATCAGCGAGCTCGAGGAGCTCCTCGGGTGCAGCGACATCCTTGCCGCTCGGTCCGTCAACGATGAAGTCGCAGAAGAGGTCCGCAGCGCCATCATGGCAGCTGAGAGGCGCAGCTTCGAGAGTGGCCGCTTCGCTTGGGGCTACGGGAACATTATGGGTGGGCTCACGAGCATCGAAGAGAAGTCTTATGGCGCTCTGGCCAAGTCGGGGACGCATCCCGTCCAGGGCATCCTCAAGGAGTATGGCCTACCACCCTGCAAGGGATTCTTTCTTCAGACGGGTGAACCAGGATCGGGCTCTTTCCACGGTGACCCTGAAGGCATCAACCAGTTCGCTGCGCACGGCGCTCATCTGGCCCTCTTCACCACGGGCTGTGGCTCTACGACCGGCGGATTGATTCCGGTCATCAAGGTCATCGGCAACCCGAACCGGACCCAGCTCATCCACGACAATGCTGACTTCGATGCAACCCCGGTCATCCTCGGGGAGAGCACCATCGAGGAAATGGGTGATTCGCTCTACACTGAGGTTCTTGCTGTCGCAGCCGGGAAGCTGACGCGGTCAGAGGTCCTGGGTCACTTCGAGGTATAGATGATTGCCACCATCGATGTCAAACAACAGAGTCCCCTCCGCCGGATATGGCGCTACGTGGGCTATGACGAGCCCAACTACACCTATACCGATGGGGGACAGACGTTGCTACGGAAGCTGGGGCACCTGGCCGATGCACCCTACGCCATCCGCTGTCACTTCCTGCTCTGCTCCGGTGACGGCATCGGGCAGCCGAAGTGGGGCTCCACCAATGTCTACACAGAGGATACGGACGGGCAACCCATCTATTCCTGGGACATCATCGACCGGATCCTCGACACAATCATAGAATCAGGCTGTATCCCTTTCGTGGAGCTCGGATTCATGCCCGAAGCCTTGAGCTCGGCCCCCACGGACCTGCCCTATGCGGGACCTACGGCCGAGGGATGGGGCTATCCTCCGCGTGACTACTCACGTTGGCTTGACTTGGTGCGAGCTCTCGCCAGGCACTGCCTCGAACGCTATGGACTGAGAGAGCTGAGCCGGTGGACATGGGAGCTGTGGAACGAACCCGACATCTTCTACTGGCGGGGCAGTGTCGCCGAGTATTGCCGCCTGTACGACTACACCGTCGCCGGACTAGTCTCAGTCTTGCCGCAGGCCAAGATAGGGGGACCAGGCACGACAAGTCCCGCCAATCGCAAAGCAGGCGAGTTCCTCCGCACTTTCCTGCGCCATTGCACAGAGGGCGAGAACGCAGTCACCGGCCAACGCGGCACACGCCTCGACTACATCAGCTTTCACACGAAGGGCGGCGGCTATGGGCGGGAGCCCCATGCTCCCAAGAAAACCCCCACGCTGCGCGAGCTTCTGCGCCACGTCGATGCCGGTCTGGCCATCATCGCCGAGTTCGCTGAACTGCGCCGACACGAAGTCATCCTCTCGGAGTGCGATCCCGACGGATGGGCCGCCGGCAGTATCCACGACAACCCGAACCTGGCCTATCGCAACAGCGAGTACTACGCCAGCTACGTCGCAAGCTCGGCCTGTCGGCTCCTGAAGACCGCAGACGCGTTGGGTCCTCGCGTCGACGGCATGCTGACTTGGGCCTTCCAGTTCGAGGACCGTGAGTACTTCGCAGGACTCCGGACGCTAAGCACCAACGGTATCGACAAGCCCGTGCTCAACGTCTTCCGACTGCTGGCGCGACTTGGGGGCACTCAGCTCGCGATGACCGTGGCCCCCGAAGAGCCCACTGAGGATCTAGATAACCTCTCGGGGATCGCTTCGTTGGACAGCTCGGGCAGCATCTGCGTCTTGCTCGTCGCTCACCACGACGACTGGGATGATCAGACCAGCACCGCCGTGACTCTGGATCTAGTTGGCTGCGACGAGCAAACCACTTACAGCGTCAGTCTTGCCCTCATAGACCACGACCATGCGAACAGTTATACCGCGTGGCTGGAGATGGGCGGCCCTCAGCCACCTGATGACCGCCAACTGCAGGCACTGGCAAGAGCTTCGCGCCTCGCGCACATTGCAGGGAAATCGCTGGTGCCGGACGCAGGCCACGCATTCCTGTCGCTGGAGCTTCCGGCGCACAGTGTGTGCTTGCTGCAACTCACCCCTGTGATTTGACAGCATGTGCTCTGACAGCAGACCATGTGGGGATAGACTGGTGATGCCGGCAGCCAGCAGCGAAGATTCCTTGCACGTCCGGTCGGTGCTCCCTCCCACTGACCGATCAACTTGGGGTTCAGGAGTGGGGGACGGCGGCGCGACTGCCCAAGCACGCTTCGCCAGGAGTGCGGACTCGAACCAGGACAGCGATGAAAGGAAAACGAATGTCTGATCAGATCAAAGCAGCAGCACTAGGATGGATCGATGAGAATGCACCACTCATCGTCGACGCGCACCAACGCGCCTGGGAACTGGCAGAGATAGGGCTCCTGGAACAGAAGACCGGCAAGCTGCTTGCCGACATCCTTGAAGAACACGGCTTCGCAGTTGAGCGCGGCGTTGCCGGAATGCCCACGGCATTTGTGGCGACCTATGGGTCGGGCAGCCCGACGATTGGCGTGATGGCAGAACTCGATGCCCTTCCCGGCCTCTCGCAGGATGCTGTGCCCTATCGTCAGGTGCGGTCTGAGGGCGGGGCGGGACACGGCTGTGGCCACTGCGGCTACGCGGCTTCAGCACTTGGCGCAGCGCTTGCCGTGAAGGAGGCAATCGCGGCACACGGTCTGCCCGGCACCATCAAGTGCTTCGGGTGCCCTGCCGAGGAGACGATGATCGGCAAGGTGTTCATGGTGCGGGACGGGGTTTTCGACGGTCTCGACGCGTGCCTTGGCCACCACCCCAGCGGTATGAACGGTGTCTCGATGGGCAGCAGCAGTGCTATGAACTCGGTGAAGTTCGAGTTTTTCGGCAAGGCCAGTCACGCTGCGGGATCGCCGGAGAAGGGTATCAGCGCCCTGGACGCGGTCGAACTGATGAACGTGGGCGTGAACTACATGCGTGAACACGTGATCCAGGAAACGCGGATGCATTACGTGATCGAGGAAGGCGGGCACGAGCCCAACATCGTCCCGGCTTATGCCCGCAGTTGGTACTATGTGCGGGCGCCGGAGCGCGACCTCGTCGATCGTTACTACGCGTGGGTATTGCGCATCGCCGACGGCGCCGATATGATGGCAGGGACGACCCATAGGGTGCTCTTCCAGAGCGGCGCGCACAACACCATCCCCAATCGCCCGCTGGCCGAGCTGGTCGTCGCCAATATGCGGGAGATCGGTGCCCCAACCTATTCGCCGGAGGAACTGGCGTTCGCTGCGGAGCTGGGGAAAAGCATCGACCGCGACGAGAAACTCACTGGCCTTCGGCGTAGCGATCTGCCCAATGCGTTGGACCTGATCGATGTTGACCTTAACACGGGCATCTACGATCCTTTCGGCGAGGATCGCAAGGGCGGCGGGGGGTCCACCGACGTTGCCGAGGTCTCCTGGAACACGCCCACAGTCGAGTTTGGCACCGCTTGTTTCATTGTGGGATCGCCGGGCCACTCGTGGCAGAACACGGCGATCTCTGGCACGACCATTGCGCACAAGTCGACGCTCTTCGCAGCCAAGGCCATGGCAGCGACCGCTATTGACCTGATGGCCCGGCCCGAGGCATTGGCACGTGTCCGGGAAGATTGGCAAGAGCGTATGGAAGGTCGCACATACCACTCCCCACTTCCGGCAAACTTGGCCCCGCCTCTCGATCAGTTCGGAAGCCAGGAACAGCCCTGAGTGCCCCAAGGAGCCGGCACTCAGCAGGACCTCATCACACCAGGAGAGATTATGGCCAGCCTTCAGAACAACGCGCTACCCACCATCCCATTCGGCCCGTACCGGCTCTCGCGCCTCATCCTGGGGGCCAACCCGATCAACGGAGGTTCGCACCTGTCGCGCTTCGTGAATATGCAGATGAAGCGCTACTTCACCGATGATCGGATCCAGGCCCTGCTCCGTCAGTGCGAGACCGAGGGTATCAACGCCTGGCAATCCAGCCCAGGGCCAAACCTGGAAGCCTACAAGACCTTTCGCGCCGCAGGGGGTCAGATGCACTACATCGCCCTGGCATCGGAGTCGCCCACCTATCCCATGATGCTCCAGGACCTCGTTGCAGGAGGTACGATCGCGATTGCACACCATGGCGAAGTCACGGACGTCTTCTGGCGCGAGGGCAAGATCGAAAAGGTCCGTGACTACTGCCGCCGAGTCAGGGATACCGGAGCCATGGTCGGTGTCTCGACGCACATCCCCGATGTCGTCGAGCACATCGTTTCGGAGGACTGGGACGTCGACTTCTTCATGTGCTGCGTCTACGAACGCCACCGCACCCGAGAGCAGCTCCAAGAGTTGCTGGGCCACGTGCCGATCCCGCTCAAGGAGGTCTACCTGGAAAGCGATCCGCCCCGTATGTACGAGGCCATGCGCAATGCAGGCAAGCCCTGCCTGGCGTTCAAGATTCTGGCAGCGGGCCGGCTCTGTGACCAACAGGAGCTGGTCGAGGCGGCGTTTCAACAGGCCTTCAGCCTGATGAAACCCAACGATGCCGTGATCGTCGGCATGTACCCGGAGTACGAGGACCAGGTTGCGATCAATGCGAGCTATGTCCGGCGCTTCGCCGGATAGTCCGGCGTTTCGCCGGAGGACAAACCATTCCACACAAGTGAAGGAGACTGCGCAATGCATATCGTGATCGGACCCAACAACTTCCAGATGCAGCAAGTCATTCCCGACATACAGCGACGCCACCCGGAGGTCACGTTTGCCGTCTGTGAAGACCGTGAGTGCGTTGACCGGGCGATCGTGGACGCAGATGCCTATTGCGGCTGGCTCACGCGCGATATGTTCCTTACAGGCAAGAAGCTCCGCTGGATCCAGTCACTGAGCACTGGTGTGGACAGCTTTCTCCGCATTCAGGAGTTGAAAGACAGTGACGTCATCCTGACGAACGCGAGAGGTGTGCACGCGGTCTGCCTGGCCGAACAGACCTTCGCCATGATCTTCGGATTCACCCGCGGGATGAAAGCTTTCCTTGAACACCAACAGCGCCACGAATGGGCTGGACGCAAGCTGCGCGACTCACTGGTCGAGCTGATGGGCAGCACACTGGGCATTGTGGGGTATGGCACGGTGGGTCATGCCATCGCTGAGCGCGCACGAGCTTTCGGCATGCGGGTCCTCGCCGTCGACGTGTTCCCAACGGACAAGCCGGACCAGGGCCTTCAGGTTTACGGCCTCGAGGATCTGAACACGGTACTTGGGGAATCCGACTACGTCGTCATCACCGTACCGCTGACGCCTGAGACACGCGGCATGATGGGCGCTGCGCAGCTAGCGATGATGAAGCCCTCTGCGATTCTCGTGGGTATCTCGCGTGGCGGGATCATCGACGAGGCAGCCCTCGTTGACGCTCTGGCTTCGGGCCAGATAAAGGCCGCAGCCCTCGACGTTTTCGAAACCGAGCCCCTGCCCAGCGATAGCCCGCTGTGGGATATCCCCAACCTGATCGTCGTTCCACACGCGGCTGGTGGTAGCCAGTATGAAGCTGCGGCGATTCGCGGTATCTTCAGAGAGAACATCGAGCGCTTCGTGCGCGGGGACTTCCCACTGCGCAACGAGGTCAGCAAACAGCGCGGGTATTGACAGGAGACGATGATGCGCTTTCCCACACTGACCGATACGTGGCGCCTCGAGCGCTTGGAGCCTCCCAGCGGCCCCGTGGACATGGTGCTGGATACCGATACCTACAACGAGGTCGACGACCAGTTCGCCGTCACCTATGCCCTGCTATCGCCGGAGAAGATCAGGTTACACGCGCTCTATGCTGCTCCCTTCTTCAACGATCGCTCCAACGGCCCAGCCGATGGAATGGAGCGCAGCTACCAGGAGATCCTGCGCCTTCTGGAACAACTTGGCAAGCCCAGCGATGGCATCGCCTTCAGAGGGTCTCCGCGATACCTGGGCAGCCCTGACGACCCGCTGTCCCTCGAGGGTGCACACTGGAGCCAGCGTGGCACGGCCCGGAGCCTCGGGAATCCCGAGCGGGCGTGTGAGAGCGACGCGGCGGCCGACCTGATTCGGAAAGCGATGGCCCGATCGCGAGACGACAGCCCGTTGTACGTCGCCACGATCGGCGCGATCACCAACGTCGCCTCGGCGATTCTGATGGAGCCCGAGATCATCACCCGCATCGTGGTGGTGTGGCTGGGAGGCCACGCCCTTCACTGGTCCGACACCAGGGAGTTCAACCTGTGGCAGGACCCAGACGCGGCACGCGTCGTCTTCGACAGCGGAGTGCCGCTCGTCCAGATTCCGGTGATGGGCGTCTGCTCGCACCTGCATACGACGATCCCGGAACTCGAAGCTCACGTTGCAGGACGAGGGGCCATCGGGGACTATCTCGTCGAGACCGTGCGCAGCTATCACAGCGACCACTTCCCGGTTCCGACCGCTTGGTCCAAGGTCATCTGGGACATCTCGGCAATTGCCTACCTGCTCAATGAATCGTGGACGCCCACACACCTGGTCCACAGCCCCATCGTCACCGAACAGGGCACCTGGAGCTTCGACAGCCGGCGCCACCTCATCCGGAGCGCTTACCACGTTAACCGCGATCCCATCTTCGCCGATCTGTTCCGCAAGCTTGACCGGTTCAGTCAGGGCTAGAGGTACACCTATGCCGAGCCACATGCCGATATCCCGCCCGGACCTTCCACTGGATGCGGAGGCGCAAGTCGCAGCAGACCGTATCGCGAGTGACGCCCGCGGTACCGGCGTAATCCCGGGCGGCGTGCTCCTGGTCCATAGCTCGCTTAGCGCTATGGGACACGTTCCCGGAGGTGCAGAAACGGTGATCCGCGGGCTGCTGCAAGCGCTCGGGCCCGAGGGTACACTCCTGATGCCGGCGCTCAGCTATGAGCGCGTCACGGAGAAGAATCCCACCTTTGACGTGCTGCGCACACCATCGAACGTGGGCGCCATACCCGAGGCCTTCCGCACCCGTCGCAGCATCCACCCCACGCACTCCGTCTGCGGCGTCGGGCCACGCACGGCGGAGTTGTTGAACGGTCACGATCGCGACACAACGCCCTGTGGTGAGTGCTCACCCTTCCGCAAGCTCAGGGACGTTAGCGGCCAGATTCTGATGCTGGGATGCGGGTTGCGGCCCAACACCTCGATGCACGCGATCGAGGAGCTCGTGGTGCCACCTTACGTCTTCGGTCCCCCACTGACCTACACCCTGGTCTACGCGGACCGCACCAGCGTGGAGAGGACCTACACGACGCACGGCTTCGATGGATGGGCCCAGCGCTATGATCGGGTCGCCGAGGTGCTTGAGGACCCCGGCCTGCGTCTGGGGAGAATCCTCGAGGCGCAGGTCCACCTGCTCCAGGCAAAAGCGCTCTGGGACGCGGTCTATGCTGCGATGGTCCAAGATTCGCTAAGGTTCGTGGACAGGGTGGCAGACGAAAGCAGTTCGAGGAACAGGAGGTAATCACCGATGCCAGGACGAGTCCGTATGGCCCTCATCGGTTGCGGCAACATGGGCCGCAACCATCTGCGCGACATCCTCAAACAGCAGGACACCACGGAGATCGTGGCGCTCTGCGATATCGCGCCCGAGGCGATCGAGAAAGCCGCCGAGATCTTCGAGCAGGCAAGCGTGCCCATGCCCCCGAGCGAGCCAAGCCTCGATCGTCTTCTTGCCAACCATGGCCTCGACGCCGTCTTCATCGTCACACCCCACGCGGTTCACTTCGGTCAGGCCAGGGCCTGTCTGGAGGCGGGGCTGGACGTGCTCCTGGAAAAGCCTATGGTGATGAACGCGCAGGAGGCGCTCAGCCTGATCGAAGCGCGCGATCGGGCAGGCAAGCTCCTCACCGTGGCCTTCAACGGCAGCCTTTCCCCCGAGATACGCGAGTCGGTGCGCCTCCTTCGATCGGGTGAACTGGGCAAGGTCCTGAGCATCAGCGCCACGATCTGGCAGCGCTGGGGGCCAGGCACGACCGGCAAGTGGCGGCAGGTGCCGGAGATCTCCGGTGGCGGCTTCATGATCGACACGGGCGCCCATATGCTCAACACGGTCGCTGACCTTGCCGGAGAGCGGTTCGTGGAAGTGGCAGCCTACACCGACAACTACGGACGCCCCGTCGAGACGCTTGCCGCTGTCATCGCGCGCCTGGCGTCAGGAGCCCTCGTCACCTTCCACGGATGCGGCGAGACGGTTCAGTCGTGTGACTCGGACATCCGCGTCTTCTGCACCGAAGCCATCCTCAGGACCGGAGCATGGGGGCGTTGGCTCGAGCTCCAGCGACAGGGCGATTCAGGCTTCAGCCCTGTGCAGCTTCCGCCCTCACTGGGGGCCTGGCAGCAGTTCGTCGCCGTGCGTAATGGCGAATTCGCCAACCCGAGCCCTCCCGAGGTTGGCCTGCGGATGGCCCGGTTGTATGATGCTATCCTGGCTTCAGCGGCACGCCACGGCGCGCCAGTTTCATGCAGTGACTGATTTCCTACCATACTTCAGGAGAGATGACATGTCTGATACAGCAAAGAAGGCTCTGGTGGTGTGGGGTGGCTGGCTGGGTCACGAACCCAAGCAGTGTGCGGACATCTTCGCCCCCTTCCTGCGCTCCAAGGGTTACGACGTAACAGTCTCGGATACCCTCGACGTGTATCTGAACAAGGAGCTTATGGATTCCCTGGACCTGATCGTCCCGGCTTGGACGATGGGCACGATCACGGGCGACCAGGAGAAAGCGCTCCTCGCGGCTGTCAAGAACGGTGTCGGCATCGGAGGATGGCACGGCGGGATGGGTGATTCATTCCGCAACAACACCGAGTACCAATTCATGGTGGGGGGCCAATGGGTGGCCCACCCGGGTGGCGTGATCGATTACCGCGTTAACATCACCCGGCCTGACGATCCCCTGGTGGCGGGCCTGCAGGACTTCGACATGCACTCCGAGCAGTACTACATGCATGTCGATCCGTCCAATGAGGTGCTCGCAACGACAACGTTCAATGGCGAGATCTGCCCCTGGATCGAGGGCACGGTCATGCCGGTGGTGTGGAAGCGTGTCTATGGCAAGGGTCGGGTCTTCTATGCCTCCCTGGGCCATGTGGCGAAGGACTTTGAGGTGCCTGAGGCGTTGGAGATTGTGAAGCGCGGCCTGCTCTGGGCCAGCAAGTAGGGAGGCATCTGAATGGCCAACACCAAGGTGAGCCCCACAAAGGTCGGCATCATCGGCTGCGGGAATATCAGCGGGATCTACCTGAAGAACGGTCAGGAGACGTTCGAGATTCTGGAGATTGCCGCATGCGCTGATCTCATCCTCGATAGGGCCAAGGCACAGGCCGAAGCCTATGGCGTCGCCCGTGCCTGCTCGGTCGACGAGCTTCTGGCCGATCCCGAGATCGAGATCGTGATCAACCTCACCACGCCGCAGTCGCACTTCTCGGTGGCCATGGCGGCAGTCGAGGCTGGGAAGTCGGTCCACAACGAGAAGCCTCTCGCGCTCACGCGCGAGCAGGGCAAGCAACTCCTGCTGGCTGCCCAAGATAAGGGCGTCCGCGTGGGAGCCGCACCCGATACGTTCCTCGGCGGAGGGCATCAGACTTGCCGAAAGCTGATTGACGACGGCTGGATCGGCGAGCCCATCGGCGCGACAGCGTTCATGCTCTGCCACGGGCACGAGAGCTGGCATCCCAGCCCGGTCTTCTACTATGAGATCGGTGGCGGCCCTATGTTCGATATGGGCCCCTACTACCTGACCGCGTTGGTCAATATGATGGGGCCCGTGCGCCGTGTCTCTGGTGAGGCCGCGATCACTTTCCCACAACGGACCATCACGAGCAAGCCCCTGTACGGTACGATCATCGATGTCGAGACGCCAACGCACATCGCAAGCACGCTGCAGTTCGCAAGCGGCGCGATCGGCACGATCATCACCAGCTTCGATGTCTGGGCGAGTCAGCTTCCACGTATCGAGATCTATGGAACAGAGGGATCGCTGGCAGTGCCCGATCCCAACGGCTTCGGCGGGCCCGTCTTGGTCCGACGTGCGGGCGATAACGAGTGGCGCCCGGTGCCGCTCACGCACGGCTATGCCGAGAACAGCAGAGGGATCGGTGTTGCCGATATGGCTTACGCGTTGCGATCGGGGCGAGCACATCGCGCCAGTGGTGCACTGGCCTACCACGTGCTCGATGTGATGCAGGCCACCCTTGATTCGCCCCGGGCCGGGCGCCACATCGACGTGGAGAGCACCTGCGAGAGGCCGGCAGCGCTGCCGATGGGGTTGCGCCACGGCCAACTTGACGCCTGATCTGGCCCTACGCTCCTCTCCCCAACGCCTGGAGGTGTCGGGGGGAGGAGCCCAAGACACAGTCTTCCGCCTCAGCGCCCCCTGAGTAACCGGAGTAGCATCACGAGGTTCTCAGCGCCCGGCGTAGGCATGGACCTCGCCTCCCAGGTGCCGTCCTGGGTCCGGCTCATACTGCTATCGGGTTTCTGTCGCTGGAGCTCCACTTCGTCATACACGACAGTGTCTTTTACCAGGCGCAGAAGCCCCTTGGAGAGGTCCAGACCCGTCTCGCTAGTGAAGAGCATAAGATAGCCGTTGGATTCGATGACAGTCTCGTATGGAATCCTGTACGCTATCTGTTCGGACCTGTCGGCATCCAACGTCCAGAAGCTCAGGTCGACATCCTCGTCGGTCGGATTGTAAAGCTCTACCCAGGCATCTCCCGCGTCTCGAGTGCCATCCCCATTCCAATCGATCCGCTTGGGCGCCGGCAGGATCTCATTGATCAGTACCAGAGCGGGCGCAGGCTCGGATGTCGGCGTGGGCGTCGGTGTGGGCGTGTCCGTTGCTGTGGGCGTGGGCGTTGGTGTGGACGTGGACGTAGCCGTAGGAGTATCCGTCACGATGACCGTCGGAGTTGGGGTCGGCGTGGCCGTTGCCGTGGCCGTAGTCGTTGGCGTCGGAGTTGCCGTTGCCGTCTTCGTCGGCGTCGGACTCGGCGTGACGGTAAAGGTGGGCGTCGGCAGGTTCCCAATGCGCGCGTATCCCATCCGCACGGACGCATCGCCCGCAGCCTCGTAATACGTCACTACGATCAGGTGTTGGCCTCCCAGCAGCGCACGTTGTGCCTTGTAGACGCGATCCGCAGCTCCTGCGTGCCACTCATCGATCACCATTTGCCCATCGACGGCAACCCGAATCCCGTCATCAGCGCTGGCGGAGAACTCATACACGCCGGCGTCGAGCGTCAGGGTGCGGCTCCAGCGAACGGAATAGTTGTCTGCAGGCAGCCCCACGTCGGGCGAACCGTTACGCCAGTCGAAATCGATCTGAACGTCGTTCCGAACCAACGTTGGGGTTCCTGTCTGCCCGATGTTGCCCCAATACTCACCTTTCCAATGCGTGTAGGTGGGCGCCACTGGTTCCCAGTGTAGCCGCGCCCGCGCCTGACCCACGTTCTCATAAACCTCGAGTCGCAGTGCATGCGCTCCGGCCGCCAGGGGCACGTCGACGGTGAACTCACGCACGGCACCATCCTGCCACCGGTCAAGCACCAGCTTGTTGTCGATCCACAAGCGGGCGCCGTCGTCGACAACCACGTGAAAGCGATAGGTGCCCACAGCAAACTCCGCCGTCCGACTCCAACGCGCAGAAAACCCGTCGGCCGGAATCTGCGCAGCAGGCGATCCTGTTCCCCAGTCGAAGTCCAACGTCACATCGTTGCGCACGAGGACAGGTAGACCCGAGAGCGACCGATTGCTCCAGTACTCGCCCTTCCAGTCGGGATAGGCATTGAGTCGCTCCCAGCTCAGCTGTATCAGTGCATCACCGCCG